>JAIESK010000023.1 GCA_019746105.1 Alphaproteobacteria bacterium | reverse complement strand
CAAATCGTTTTCACATCAAATTTTATTTCAAGGTTTGCTTCTTCATAGCAAAATCTAAAGCATAAAGGCGCAAAGCACTTGAAAGACTACCTGTACGCGTCGCATCAACCTTCTTAATTAATTGAATTAATGAAATTTCTTGCGAATGCGCGGCAATCTCCAAAACTGCCCAAAATCCTTGCTCAAGAGAAAGGCTCGTACGATGCCCTTGAAGACTGAGAGAGCGTTTAAGAAAAATCCCTTCAGAGATTTTATTCTGTTCCATGAGGTCCAATCATAAGTTCTGGATTAACCCATTGATAATACTGACCTTCCGTTAGATATCCTAACTCTAATGCCGCGTCTAGAAGAGTTTTATGCTCTTGATAAGCTTTCTTTGCAATTGCAGCAGCTTTATCATAACCAATGTGCGGATTTAAAGCAGTAACAAGCATAAGAGAATTCTGGAGAGATTCTTTAATACGCGTCTCATTGGGAATAATGCCAACCACACATCTTTCCGTAAAACTACGCACCCCATCAGACAATAAACGAAGCGATTGTATCACATTATAAACGATGACTGGTTTAAAGACATTCAACTCTAATTGACCATTTGATCCAGCAATGCTGACGGTGATATTATTTCCCATAACTTGAGCCGCAATCATGGTCAAAGCTTCACATTGGGTCGGATTCACCTTGCCTGGCATAATGGAAGAGCCAGGCTCATTAGAAGGTAAGATCAGCTCTCCTAAGCCACTCCGTGGCCCGGACCCAAGAAGGCGAATATCATTGGCAATTTTCATTAAGGACACAGCAATTGTATTTAAAGCGCCTGAAACCTCAACAAGCGTATCTTCAGAAGCTAAAGCTTCAAACTTATTTTTAGCACTTACAAAAGGAAGCTTCGTAAGTTCAGCTATTTTTTGTGCAAATTTCTGTCCAAATTGCGGATTTGCATTCAATCCAGTCCCCACAGCCGTTCCTCCTTGAGCCAACTCATAAAGATGGGGCAAAGTATTTTTAATGCGTTGAATTCCCATCTTAACCTGGGTTTTATAGCCAGAAAATTCTTGTCCTAAAGTCATTGGCGTTGCATCTTGTAAATGAGTACGCCCTATTTTGATAATATTCTTAAAAGCTGTTTCCTTGTTTTTCAGAGCTTTTTCTAATATCTCTAATGCTGGAAGAAGCTGATTATGGATAATCTGAGCTGTTACAATATGCATAATGGTCGGAAAAGTATCGTTGGAAGATTGGCTTTTATTGACATGATCATTAGGATGAATGAGTTCTTTTGAGCCAACTTTTCCGCCTAAAATTTCTGTAGCACGATTAGAAATGACCTCATTAGCATTCATATTGGTTTGAGTGCCCGACCCTGTTTGCCACACAACAAGAGGGAAATGATCGTCCAATTTGCCTTCGGCAACTTCCTCAGCTGCCGCTACAATGGCCTTTCCTTTAATAGGGTCTAGCTCCCCTAGATCCATATTAACAAGCGCTGCGGCTTTCTTTTGAAGACCCAAAGACCGTATGAGAGGAAGGGGCATAATTTCCGTTCCAATAGGGAAATTCTGCCGAGAGCGCTCTGTTTGAGCTCCCCAATATTTGTCTGCAGGAACAGCAATAGGACCAAAGCTATCACTTTCTTCACGCATTAAAGCCTTTTGTTTCATTAAAACACACTCCATTGCCGTTTATGGCTTCTTTGAGGTAAGTTTGCCATATGTATACTTTAAAGCCAATGGATCATGCGTTTTGTGAAGCAGAAAAAGCCTTCTCTAAAGGAGAAGTCCCTGTTGGGGCTTCTATTATTGAGGCTTCAACAGGAAACCTAATCGCAACTTCCCATAATGAAATGGTGGAAAGAAAGGATCCAACCGCCCATGCTGAGCTTCTCGTAATTCAAAAAGCATGTCAAATACTAGGGCTCAACCGCTTGGAAGACTGTGATATTTATGTCACTCTTGAGCCTTGTCCTATGTGTGCTCAAGCCATTAGTTTTGCTCGCTTCAGAAGACTTTATTTCGGTGCCTATGATCCAAAAGGAGGCGGAGTTGATCACGGAGCTCAAATTTTCCAGGCGTCTTCTTGTCATCATAAACCTGAAGTGGTGGGGGGAATGAATGAAGCTAAGTGCGCTCAACTTTTAATGCAATTTTTTCAAAAGGTACGTGGCACATCTTCCTAGGTCTGTTAACATGAGCAGAAATAAGGAAAAATAATTAGAAAATGGACTCTTTCAAGCGCGGTTATAGTCGCATTATTTATTTAACAGGGATTTTCCTCGTTCTTATCGCGGTGGGAATTGAATATTTCCAATACCAGCGCCATAAGGAGTACGTCCTTATTGATCTTAAAAACCGCCTAAATGAGTATGCCTCTACATTAAATTTGCAAGCACGCACCATTCGTGAATATGTAAATGGCCTTAAAATTGCCGCAGAAAATAATCTTTTTTACATTCAGAGTTTTAATATTACCTCCCCTTTATTCCCTTACCTAAAAAATAATCCAGGAAAAACGAGTTTCTTTTTGGAGACAGAAAAGTTTCAACCAGAAGAAGTTATGATCGGAAACCTAACAGGAGAGGGATCTCTTGATAACCTTTCACAAGATCGCAAAAACGAAATTAATATGGCACTTTTCTTAAATAATTTTTTAGAAGTGACTTTAAAAAACAATAGCGGTTCTGTTTGGGCTTATTATACCTCAAAAAACCATTTTCAAAACCTCTATCCTTGGACACCACCTGGCTCCAACATATACCATAGAGCTATCCAAGAAAAACTCTTTTATAAAGGGGCGTTACCACAAAATAATCCAAAAAGGGTAAACTTTTGGACTCCTGCTTATCAAGATGGGGAAACTTATAAAGACGCTTATCAAAAAGGGGTCGTCATCACTAATGTCTCTCCTGTCTATAATGGCAATGAATTTTTGGGAAGTGTCGCCTTAGACGTTTCTCTTACGAAGCTTAGTGAAATTTTGACTGCCTTCGACTCTCTTCAGGGCTCTCTTCTACTCATTAATAATGAAGAACAATCTTTAGCTACAAGTCAGACATCTCCTCTCTTTTCCCAAACTCACTCAGTTCCTCAACTTAAAGACTTTGTCTCTCCAGAAATTCTTCAAATTATTCGTGAGGGAATCAAAAACCCTAAAAATTCTTTTTTCTACGGAGAATCTTCACTTGTTTACATAAAAGGAATTAAGGATGCGCCTTGGCATTTAATTTACATCGGCTCAACATCGGACTTGTTCAAGAAAGCTTTTTTGGAAGCCTTAGAAGATATCTTTATTATTATGCTTACCCTCCTTTTTGTTGTTGGATTAGGTTATATTATTGTTATTCGTGATTTTATTTCTCCTGCTCAAAAATTGGTCAATCATATTACCAACGAAAATGATGGGATAAAAAGTACCCCTCAAAACCTTCCTCCCATGTGGAGACCCTGGTTTAATATTGTTTCTAGAATCTTTCAGGAAAACAGGATGCTTATGACCAATCTTGAAGAACAAGTTTCCCTTAGGACAAAGCAGTTGGACCGGAAAAATCAACAACTTGAAAAGACCTTGATGAATTTGAAAAAGGCTCAAAATCAAATCATTATTCAGGAGAAACTTGCAAGTTTAGGCGCCCTTACCGCTGGCATTGCTCATGAAATTAAGAATCCTCTCAATTTTATCATTAATTTTACGGAAGTTTCTCAGGAATATTTAGGTGAAATAAAAAAGGATACTCCCCAGGAAGAAGAACTGTTCTCCAAAATTTCTCAAAACCTTGCACGTACAAAGGAGCATGCAGAAAGGGCTGATTCTATTGTTAAAGGCATGCTCGCCCATGCACGAGGAAGCACAGGAGAAATAACTACGTTTAATCTTAATACCTTAATTGATGAAGCTATAGACTTAGCTTATCTTGGGTTTCAAGGACAAGAAACACATTTTTCAGCAACGATTCTTAAAATTTTTGATCCAACGGTGCAGGATATCAAAGGCTCTCAACAAGATTTAGTCCGCGTATTTTTGAATATTATCAATAATGCCTGCTTTGCCATGCATGAAAAACAGATAAAACTAGGGATGACATACCATCCTGAAATCAAAGTAGAAACCCACAATAAAGCAAAAACGATACAAATTATTTTTGAGGATAATGGGACAGGTATGAGCAAAGCGCATATTAAAAAAGTATTTCATCCCTTCTTTACAACAAAGGAACCTGGAAAAGGAACGGGACTTGGCCTTTCTTTAAGTTACGATATCATCGCACAACAGCATCATGGGCACTTAAAAGTGGAGAGCAAACTGGGAGAATCGACCCGATTTATCATTGAATTACCCAAACAGGGGAACGTAAATGAGTGATCAAGAATTTGTTTATGATGTTGTGATTGTGGGAGCCGGTCCTGCAGGACTAGGGGCGGCCATTCGCTTAAAACAATTGGATAAAAACTTAAAAATATGTCTCCTTGAAAAGGGAGCTGAAGTGGGCCGTCATATTCTTTCAGGCGCCGTAATAGATCCTAGAGCTCTTAGCGAGCTTTACCCCAATTGGAAAGAAAAAGGGGCACCTCTCTCTTGTTCTGTCTCGGAAGATAATTTTCTTTTCCTCACCTCTCAAAAGAGCTTTCGTCTTCTTGTTCCCCCCCAAATGCGAAATAAAGGAAATTATATTGCAAGCTTAAGTTCTCTTTGCCAATGGCTTGCAAAAGAAGCAGAAAACATGGGCGTTGAAATTTATCCCGGGTTTGCTGGTGCTCATTTTTTATTTAATGAAAAGGGACATGTGGTTGGAGTTGAAACGGGACCTTTGGGCCTAGATCGTAAAGGCCATCCAACTCCAAAATTTGACCCTGGAGTTAAAATTTATGGAAAGCTGACTCTTTTAGCGGAGGGATGTCGAGGCTCCCTTTCTCAAGAAATTATCAAAAAGTTTCACCTGGATAAATTTTCTAATCCTCAAACCTATGGGATTGGCCTTAAGGAAATTTGGGAGATTGACCCGCAAAAAAGCACACCAGGAAAAGTAATCCATACGGTGGGGTGGCCCTTAAACTCTCAAACCTATGGAGGATCGTTTCTCTATCATCTTGACGCTGCACAAGTCCTCATAGGGTTTGTAGTAGGGTTGGATTATCAAAATCCATATCTTAGCCCTTTTGATGAATTTCAACGATTTAAAACCCACCCTGCAATCTATCCTCTTTTAGAAGGAGGGAAATGTCTTTCTTATGGAGCACGAGCTTTAAATGAAGGGGGATATCAGTCCATCCCCTCTCTTGAATTTCCAGGAGGGTGTTTGATTGGTTGTGCAGCAGGATTTCTAAATGTGGCAAAACTCAAAGGCTCTCATACGGCTCTAAAGTCCGGTATGCTTGCCGCAGAAGCCGCTTATGATCATTTGATTCTCCAGAAACCCTTTTCTTATCAAACACGTCTTCAACAAAGTTGGATTAATGAGGAGTTGTATAAAGTCAGAAATATACGGCCTGGTTTTCAAAAGGGCCTTTGGCGAGGACTTTTGAATGCAGCCTTTGAAACCTATATTTTCCGGGGAAAAAGCCCGTGGACTTTAAAGAATCATGCGGATCACCTTCAACTCAAATCCGCAAAAGAATGCACCCCCATTACCTATGCCAAACCTGATGGAAAAATAACCTTTGATCGCGTGACTTCTCTTTATCTTGCCAATATCCGAAGTGAAGAGAACCAACCCAATCACTTACATCTAAAGGATCCAAAGGTGGCAATTACCATTAATAAGGAAATCTTTGACTTTCCTGAAGGTCTCTATTGTCCTGCGCAAGTGTATGAGCTTGCGGAAAATCGTCTTCAAATCAATTCACAAAATTGTATTCACTGCAAAGCTTGCGATATCAAAGACCCTACTCAAAATATAACCTGGACACCTCCCGAAGGAGGATCAGGACCTAATTATACAAATATGTAATTTTTCGCTCAGAGTCATTTTATAAAATACCCTGTCTTACCATTAAGCAAAATTTTTGGGATATTAGGATCTTCTTCTAGTTTTTGACGCAGACGATAAATATGCGTCTCAAGAGTATGGGTCTCCGCATCCGGATGATATCCCCATACTTCTCTCATAAGCTTTTCTTTTGATAAATCTTGGCCTTTATTAAGGCAAAATAATCGTAAAAGTTGGCATTCTTTTTCTGTCAATCGTTGTTCTTGTTGTGTCTTGGGATTAAAAAGCGCCTTTTCTCTTAAATTTAAAACGAAATCTGAAAAAGTAATAGCTTGGCTATAGGGAAGATTTTTTAATCGCCCCAAAAGATCAGAAAGTTTGAACGGACGCGGAAAAGTATCAAAATCTAAGGAAGGGAGTCCTCCCCCCGTATAGGGAGAAGTATATAAAATAGCTTCAGCTTCTTTCTCATCCTTAGCAAGTAAGATTCCGGCTTGGGGTAAAAGCTCTCTAAGAGCTTGTTGCAAAACAATATTTTGGATATGGAGCATTATTGTTAACATGTTTGACTGTGGCATGACTGACACATGCCCTCTAAAAATGCTTTCATGGTAAATTTTATCGTTGAGACCATTTCTATCAACTGTCTTTTATAATAGTGTAATTCGTCTTCCTTTGGAAGATTATTTATCATGTTTGTTAACAAGCCCTATATCTGGAGGAAAACAATGGTTCGTACCCTTCTTGGATCAACGGCTCTTTTGAGTGTTTTGTTGATTACACCGCAAGCGCAAGCTGCAGAAACATATCCCTCTCCTGCCATGGAGACGCCTCAACTTAAACTGTCGGGGCAAACGTCCTTTAACTCTTATTTTTTCAAGAATGAAAGGCTTTTTAGGGCGACAAGAGATGGGCCTAATCAAGAATGTAGCCGACGTAAGTATGGTCGGGGGCAATTGTTTTCTGTCGAGAATTCACGATTAAAAGTTAACGTCGATGGTAGAACGGACCCCGGCATGGAATACGGCCTTGTATTCGTCTTCGATGGAAACACCGATGCGGATCACTTTGTTCGAGAAGACTACCTGTATTTTGGGGGAACTTGGGGACGAATTTATGCGGGTGACACTAAGGGTGTTGAAAGCTCTATGTCTTTCGGTGGTTATGACAATTGGGGAGCAACTGGTTTCCTTGATGGCGGCACTATTTCTCGTGTCGTCAATGAAACAACAGGGACGGTGGATTCTATCGACCTTGTAGGAGAAACCAGTCGCGATACGAAGTTTACCTATCTCACCCCTCGGAAATATGGATTTCAATTAGGGGCTAGTTATACTCCTCGCACTGAACATAGGGGTGAACAAACTATTGAGTCAGGTCGAAGTGTTCTTTCGTCTAAGAGACCCTTTACGACAGATAACATTGCTAGCGGTATCAACTTTATTCATAAGTTCACTAACGGAGTAGAAACTGGACTTTCTGCAACATCTATTTTTGCTCAAACCCATCCAGAATTCAAAGGTGCTCCCGCCAGAAGAAATACAGCAAGCTTTGCATTGGGAGGAACGATCTCTTATTTAAATTTTGGATTCAGTGCTGAATATGGCAACAATGGTAGATCTCAACAGCTTAAAATGGGGGGAAATAAAGTTAATGCGGGACAATTTATTGACTTCGGAGTCTCCTATAAGTGGGGTGCAACAACATTAAGCACGGGTTACTTTTATGGATGGAGAAAAGCTTTAGGGGGCGGCGAGACAAAAGATTTTGTCTCCCGTAAAGCAAAAACAAATGCTGTTGCTGCCGCTATCGATCATAAGCTCGCTCCTGGATTGGGTGTGTATGCGGAATATGAGAATTTCCAAATGAAAAACCCAGCAGCTCTTATTGAAGGCGAACGGATTAACAAATTACTAGGAAAATGTAATGAGTTCAGAGGTCCTGTGAAAAACAATACAGCCAATGTCTTCGTTGTCGGATCACGGGTTGTCTTTTAAATTAATTTTGAATCTCAAAGAAAGGGGGGGGGGAGAAATCCCTCCTTTTTTATTCTTGACGACTCCCTTTTCACAAGGCATACCATAAAAATGACGTCGAGAAGGGTATGAGTAAATGAATTTAAGACTTCTCTCAATATTAGCTTTAGCTGCAAGTCTTTCTGGGTGTGCTTCTGACTTGACAGAAGAAAAACTTGAAACCAGTGATACGGAAGACCGGCGCAATAAAGGTATGGAGAAATTTTTAGGCGAAGACACTCTACATTTTGGTGGTCCTAAAAAGCGAGAACCAGAAGAGACTGGCCTTGGGGTTAATAGTCATCTCTGGCGTGCAGCTTTAGATACCATTTCTTTTATGCCTATTGCTTCTGCCGATCCTTTTGGCGGAGTTATTATTACGGATTGGTATTCTCCTCCGCAAAATACAAAAGAACGGTTTAAAATGAATATTTTTATCCTTGATCGCCAACTTCGTTCCGATGGAATTAAAGTCAGCCTCTTTCGTCAAGAACAAAACGCCGCTGGTCAGTGGGTGGATCAAGTTGTCAATGCGCAAACAACTCTTGATTTAGAAAATACTATTTTAAAGCGTGCCCGGCACTTCCGCAAAAAAACCATAAAATAAAAAGAATTCTCTATGAACACGCGATACAATTTTCGAGAAAATGAAATAAAGTGGCAACAAGCATGGTCTGAGGCCTCTGTTTATAAGGCCGAAGAAAACTCACCAAAATATTATGTTTTAGAGATGTTCCCCTATCCTTCTGGTCGCCTTCACATGGGACATGTACGTAATTATATTATTGGGGATGTCATTGCCCGTTACAAGAGATGTTGTGGCTATTCCGTTCTTCACCCTATGGGGTGGGATGCTTTTGGCCTTCCAGCTGAAAATGCAGCCATTCAGCATAAGGTTCATCCACAAACATGGACTCTTGAAAATGTCCGGCTTATGAAAGAAGAATTCGAATCCTTAGGGATTTCCTATGATTGGAGTCGAGAAATCCTCAGTTGTTCTCCCGACTATTATGTTCACGAACAAAAAATATTTTTAGATTTTTTAAAAAAGGGAATTGCTTATCGAAAAGAATCCTTTGTGAATTGGGATCCTGTTGAAGGAACAGTCTTGGCTAATGAACAGGTTATCGATGGAAAAGGATGGCGCTCTGGAGCTCCCATCGAGCGCAGAAAGCTTTCTCAATGGTTCCTTAAAATTACAGATTTTGCTCAAGAACTTCTCGATGATTTAGCTCAATTAGATCATTGGCCTGAACAAGTTAAAACGATGCAAGTTAATTGGATTGGTCGCTCTGAGGGAGCTAGAATTCAATTTCCTCTTCTTGAAAGGGAAGAAACTTTAGAGGTATTTACAACCCGTCCTGACACCATTTTTGGTGCCGCTTTTATTGGTATTTCTCCGGATCACCCCTTTATAGAAAATCTAGCTAAAACCATCCCTGCCCTTCAAACATTCATTGCCGAATGTCGCGCTATGGGAACAAGTCAAAAAGAATTAGATACAGCTGAAAAAAAGGGTTTTAATACGGGCCTTTTTGTCAGGCATCCTTTTTTAAAGGATGTTAAACTTCCAATTTATGTAGCTAATTTTGTTCTTATGGATTATGGAACAGGCATTGTTTTTGGCTGTCCTGCACATGATTTACGTGATTATGAATTTGCCTTAAAATATACACTTCCCGTACTTCCCGTCGTCAAAGGACCTTCCGATTCTCCCTTACCCTATGAAGGAGAAGGGATTCTTATTAATTCCCATTTTTTAAATGGTCTTGAGACGCAAGAAGCAAAGAAAGTTGCCATTGAACATTTGGTAAAAGAAAAAATCGGGGCCTCAGAGGTAACCTACAAATTGCGAGATTGGGGAGTTTCACGGCAACGTTATTGGGGCTGTCCTATTCCTATTATTCATTGCTCACATTGTGGAATTGTTCCCGTCCCTGAAGACCAATTACCAGTTGTGCTTCCACAAGATGTTGTTTTTGATCAACCTGGAAATCCTTTAGACCTCCATCCCACGTGGAAAATTGTTGATTGTCCTCAATGTAATAAGCCTGCTGAGAGAGAAACAGATACATTTGATACTTTCATTGAATCTTCATGGTATTTTGCGCGTTTTTGCTCACCTCATGCCCTTCAACCTTTTGAAAAGGACAAGGCTGAATTTTGGATGCCAGTGGATCAATATATTGGAGGGATTGAACATGCTATTCTCCATCTCTTATATTCTCGATTTTTCACAAAAGCTTTAAAAGCTTGTGGATATTGGACCTTATCAGAACCTTTTAAAAACCTTCTGACCCAAGGAATGGTTTGCCACGAGACCTATCAAGATCAAACCGGCTCTTGGCTTTATCCCCACGAGGTTGAAAAACAAGAGGGGCGTTTTGTAAAAATTTCCGATAACACACCAATAACTGTTGGCCGCTCTGAAAAAATGAGCAAATCAAAATTTAACGTTGTTCCTGCTGCAAAAATCGTTGAGGAATATGGAGCAGATACAGCCCGCCTCTTTATGCTTTCCGACAGTCCCCCCGAAAGAGATTTTGAATGGACAGAGGCTGGTATTGAAGGAAGCTGGCGCTATATTAATAAGCTGTGGCGTCTTGTTACATCTCATTTATCAGAGATAAAGAACATAAAGAGGGAAGAGCGCCCCTTACAATTAACACCAAATGCCATAAAGATTCAAAAATTAACTCATAAAACTCTTTTTCATGTCACCCAAGACATTGAACGTTTTCATTACAATCGCTACATCGCGCGTTTAAGAGAATTTTCGAATTCTCTTGAGGAGTTTTCCCCTTCCAATCCTTCTGAATGGTGGGCTTTGAATGAAGCTCTTCATACCCTTGTTTTAATTGTCTCACCTGCTTTGCCTCATTTAGCAGAAGCTCTCTGGGCAGAATTGGGGCATCCTCCCTTTATCATCAATCAACCTTGGCCCAAGACTGAGGCTGAATATTTAACTGAGGATAAGGTAACTATTGCCATTCAAGTTAATGGTAAAATGCGCGGTGCTTTTGAAATATCCCCTCGTCTAGAAGAAGAAGAAGCGCGGGCTCTTATTTTAGATTTGCCCTTTGTTAAACCACACGTTCAGGATAAGGTAATTAAGAAGTTTATTTATATTCAAGGAAAAATCGCTAATGTGGTTTTATAGACTTATTTCTTTTTGTCTTTTGTTTTCCTTAGCAGGGTGTGGTTTTCACCCCCTCTATACACCTTATAATGGGAGGAACAATACTTCCTATCCCATAAAAATTGGCGTTATTGCTGACCGAAATGGTCAAATTTTACGAAATAGCCTTGTTGATCTTTTAACCCCAGAGGGAACACCACCTCATCCTCAGTACTTCTTGGATGTAAACCTTACAGAGACTATTAGCAGTACAGGTATTAATAAAGATGAATCGACAAGCCGAAAGCAAGCGACTCTTACAGCTAATTTTACCTTAAAGGATATGAAAACAAATAAGATTGTTTATCAACATACCACAAGTGCTATCAATTCATTTTCTATTATCAATCAAAACTACTATTCTGATTTAACAGCACAACAATACGTCATACGAGAAGTTGCTCAGGTTTTAGCTGAAAATATTTCTCTCCTCATTACAACTTACCTTAATTCCTGTAATGAAAATTAATTTTCCAGCCCTTTTTCAAACACCTCTTCAAAAGTACAATCAATTTCTTATTTACGGAAATGATGAAGAGGTTTTTGAAAGAACGCTCCTCTTTCTACAAAAAAAATTTGCAGCAACGTTTGAATCTAAAACAGAAGAAGAACTCCGCACTCCCCCCCAACTAAAGCTTTCCTTATTTGAAAATTCTCTTCCCTCACTTACCTTAATTTCAAATGTAACGGATAAGATCATCCCTCTTCTTGAGCATCTCAAGGAAGGAATCTATGTTTTTACATCCCAAAAGGCACGGGCTCAATCAAAGTTAGTTACTTTTTTTTCAGGATCTGCAACTTCTCTTGCAATTGCTGCTTATACAGCTCCATTGTCGTCCTCTGAATTTGAGTTTCTAACGCAGGAATTAACTCTCCCCGTATCATTCCAAACGAATCTCTTTAAAACCTATCAGAACGATTGGGGGGGGCTTTTAAGCACACTTGATAAAATAAGACTTTTTGGAGACCTTAGAGAAGAAGATTATTCCCTTTTCCTTCAATCTTCTTCTTTACATGATGAGAGCGGACTTTTAACCCAAGCTTTCTTATTAAAGAATATAAAGGAAGCTTTGCTTTGTTTTTCAATGGCAAACAAAACTGAACTTATTCCTCTTTTGAGGACTTTAAGCCGGTCATTTCAAACTCTCTTAAATCTACTTTCTATCAAAGCGACAGGAAAAGCTATTCCATGGACAACACTCACACCACCTATTTTTTTTAAAGAACAGCCACTTTATGAAAAAGCCCTTTCTCGATGGAAAGAAAAAGAGGTTTTACATTTTTTAGAGACTCTTTTAAAGGCAGAGCAAGATATTAAATTTTCAACTCTCAACTTTACGGCTCTAGAACGACGTCTCTTGCATTGCTTAAAAAGCTAATCCCCCTTGATTTGATTAAATTTCTGCAAAATTTGATCAAGCTCAGTGGGATCATTAAAAGGAATAATAATTTTCCCCCCCTCACCCTTGAGGGTTAAATCGATGGATATTCCTAATAGATCAGAGATATGTTGGCAAAGTACCTCCTTTTCGGGATCAGATGGTGTATTCCTCAATGATATCTTCTTTCCACTAGAAGGCTTACGTAAATCTTCCGTTTCTCTTACGCTCAATCCTTTTTCCAAAATAAGGTCAGCAAGCCTTTCAGGATCATCGGCACTCACTAGAGCCCTACCATGACTTGAGGAAAGTTTTCCTTCCGTTAAATAATCTCTTATTTTTTTTGGCAGAGTTAATAATCGAAGTGTATTCGCTATATGGCTCCTACTTTTACCTAAAGCGCGAGAAAGAGATTCTTGGGTATGATTAAATTCTTCCGCAAGCCGGCGATAACCTTCTGCTTCTTCAATAGGATTGAGATCTTGCCTTTGAATATTTTCTAAAAGGCCAACTTCTAAAGCTTCGCGATCCGTAAAATCTTTTATTATGACAGGAATTTCAGAAAGACCTGCTTTCTTTGCGGCACGCCATCTTCTTTCCCCTGCAACAATTTCATATTTTCCATTTTGATTTAAAAGTCTTCGGACCAAAATCGGTTGCAAAACTCCCTTTTCTTGAATGGAAAGAGAAAGAGAGTCTAGATCTTCCTCAGGAAAAGAATACCGGGGTTGATTTTTTCCAGGAACAAGGGTGTCAACAGAAAGAGTATGAGGAGAGACATCTTCTCGTATATCCTCATGAGGAGAAGTTGGATCTAATAGAGCTGAAAGACCACGCCCTAAAACTTGTCTCTTAAGTTCACTCATGCTGCAGTCTCTCCTTCATGAAATACCCCCTCTTGGGTTAAGATTTCTTTTGCTAACTGTAAATAGGATTGGGATCCGTAACATTTTAAATCGTATATAACAGCTGGCTTCCCAAAAGACGGAGCCTCTGCAAGACGTATATTACGCGGAATTTGAGTTTGATAGACTTTATCTTTCAAGTGAAGACGAACATCAGCAGCAACTTGAGTATTAAGATTACTCCGCGCATCAAACATTGTTAGAACAATCCCTTGTAATTCAATAGTTGGGTTGAGATTTTTACGCACTTGATTAAGCGTGGCTAAAATTTGACTGAGACCTTCTAAAGCATAAAATTCACACTGGAGTGGAATCAACACAGAATTTGTAGCAACAAGGGCATTTAATGTTAAAAGACCCAGAGATGGAGGACAATCAATAAAAATATAGTCGAAGTTATTAATACCGTTTAAAGCGTTTTTAAGAAGACTCTCTCTATGATTAAGGCTAACAAGTTCAATTTCTGCCCCTGAGAGATGTACATTTGCGGGTAATATATAAAGATTTGGAATATTTGTCCTAAGATAAGCATACTGAAGAGGGACTTTTCCTATGAGAACATCATAGCTTCCACTCATTTTTGTTTTGTCAATTATTCCCAACCCAGTTGTGGCATTTCCTTGAGGGTCAAAATCTATAATAAGAATCTTCTTACCGATAGTAGAAAATGCGGTTGCTAAATTTATTGTCGTCGTTGTCTTTCCAACCCCCCCTTTTTGATTAACAACTGCTATTATTTTTGTCATGGGAAGAGACCTTTTTTGGATGGGTTATTCTTAAAATTCTTCCCCTAGAATCGGTTAAACTCGGAAAAATTTCAAGATTAAAATCCCACTTTTTTCGACTATTTTTAATTTCACTTTCAAATTCCTTTCCCTTTAAAAAGAGACAAACACTATTCACATCCATTAAGGGGACAGCATACTCAATAAGAGAGGAAAGAGATGTTAAGCCTCGTGCTGTAATAACGTCAAATTTCAATGAATTTTTTAAGGTTTCTATACGCTCATTTAAAATTGTTACAGACGTATTTGTTTCACGTGAAACATTTTCTAAAAAAACACACTTCTTTAAGTCTGATTCTATAAGAGTTACATTTAAAAAATCAGACCTTGCAATAGCAAGAACGAGTCCTGGAAACCCAGCCCCACTTCCTAAATCAATAAGCTTAGTTTTAGTAGAAGGTAAATAGGGCAAAAGCTGCAAAGAATCTTCAAAATGCCTTTCCCAAATATTAGGAAGAGTTGAAGATGAAATCAAATTAAGTCTTTTTTGCCACGTCTCTAAAGTCTGTTGATAGACTTTTAACTTTTCAAATGTTTCACGTGAAACATTTTTATCCATTTTAGGAATTCATTGACTCAAAGAATTCACCATTATTCTTTGTGTTTCTGAGTTTTTCAAGAAGGAATTCCATTCCGTCCGTAGTCCCCATAGGAATTAGAATTCGCCTCAAAACCCACATTTTTGTTAAAGCGTCTTTATCAATAAGTAGTTCTTCTTTTCGTGTTCCTGATTTTGTAATATCAATAGCTGGGAACGTCCGTTTATCAGAAAGCTTACGATCAAGGACAATTTCCGCATTTCCTGTTCCTTTGAATTCTTCAAAGATAACTTCATCCATACGTGATCCCGTATCAACCAACGCTGTGGATATAATTGTCAACGATCCTCCCTCTTCAATGTTTCTGGCCGCTCCAAAAAATCGTTTGGGGCGTTGGAGAGCATTTGCATCAACACCCCCAGTAAGAACCTTACCGGAAGAAGGCACAACCGTATTATAAGCACGAGCGAGACGGGTAATGTTATCCAAGAGAATAACAACGTCATTTTTTAATTCAACAAGGCGCTTTGCTTTTTCTATAACCATTTCAGCAACTTGAACGTGACGAGACGCTGGTTCATCAAAAGTTGAACTAATAACCTCACCCTTTACAGAGCGAGCCATATCTGTAACTTCTTCAGGTCGTTCATCAATAAGCAAAACCATAAGCGTAACTTCTGGATGATTTACAGAAATAGAGTAAGCAATATTCTGCATCATCACGGTTTTACCAGAACGTGGAGGCGCAACAATAAGCGCACGTTGACCTTTTCCAATAGGAGCGACCAACTCAATGACGCGTTGTGTTAACCCCTTATAGGTTGGATCTTCAATTTCAAGATTAAGCTTTTCATCAGGATAAAGCGGGGTTAGGTTGTCAAAGTTAAGGCGATGCTTGATCACTTCGGGGGGTTGAGCATTAATAGTATTAACTTTTAAAAGAGCAAAATATCTTTCTCCATCTTTAGGGGCACGAATTTCCCCCTCAACTGTATCTCCCGTCCTCAAGCTAAATTTTCTGACCTGACTCGGGGATACATAAATATCATCGGGACCAGGCAAATAGTTTGCTTCAGGAGACCTTAAAAAGGCAAACCCATCCTGTAAAATTTCAACAACACCACTTCCAAAAATAGCTTCACCTTTTTCTGCCATTCTTTTCAAAATTGCAAACATCATATCTTGTTTACGGAGGGTGCTGGCGTTTTCGATTTCTTGCTCTTCTGCCATAGACAAAAGTTCAACAGGGGTTTTAGACTTCAAGGTTTTTAGATTCATATTTTCTCTGGGATTTTAAACTAGGACTCCAGTATGTTTGCCAAATTTTCAAAGAAAACACAAGTGTTTTTTTATTAATCTCCCTCTTAATGAAAATTAGGTTTAAAAACAGCAAGAAAAACAATAAAAATGGCCAATAAAAAGGGAAGTTCATTCAAGAGTCGTAAGGTTTTATCTGAAATAGCTGGATACTCCCCTCTGGAAAAAGTTTTAGCTATTGTTGAAAGATAGCCATGAAAAGCAGCCAAACAAAGCACGAGAAAAAATTTAACATGAAACCATGGCATGCTCCAAGCATTTGTGGCAAAGGCGAGAAGAATACCAAAAAAAAAGCTCATAAGAAGAGAAGGAAGCATAATGATCTTCAAAAGACGCTTTTCCATACGGCAAAATGTTTCATACCCCTTTGATCCTAAATCAAACTCCTTATGATAGATAAACAGCCGCGGTAAGTATAAAAGACCTGCCATCCATGCAATCACTGCCAAAATGTGAAGAGATTTTAAAGTGAAATAATAATCAGAGAGCATAAGAATTTTCCTCAGCACAGATAATGAGATTTGCGAGTCCTTTAATAAAAAGGGGATGAGTTTGTACGGTCTCGACACGGTGGTAAGAAGGGCAGCCTTCTTCACAAGCTTTGTTTCGATAAACTATGTCAAGCTCTACAAGGGTTTCAGAATGTTCTGAAACAAAGGAGATTGGCACAATAACAAGAGGCCGTTTCTCTTGCGAAGCTTTTAAAACTTGCTCTTCAAGAGAAGGTTCAGTCCATTTTAAAGGGCCTACACGGCTTTGATAACAAAGAGTATAATCCAGATCAGGTATCCCTAAAGCGTTAATAAGGGAACTTGCAGTTTCTTCTACCTGCTTTTGATAGGGATCCCCCTTTTGAATAAATTTTTCAGGTAATCCGTGAGCGGTTAGCAAAACTTTTGGATGTCCCACTTTTTTGGCCTTCTGATAATGAAACATTGTTCTCTCTTTAAGAGCGCCAAGAAAACCCTTTTCCATAGGATAAAAAGGGATAATGCGCGTGTGGAAGAGTTTACTTTTTGAAACCTTTTTCCATGCTTTAAGGCTGGAACCTGTAGTTGTAGTTGAAAATTGAGGATAAAGGGGAACAAGAATTATCTCTTCAGGAGAAAAGGCTTCTACCTTCCTCCACACCTCTTCTATCAAAGGGGGGGCATAACGCATAGCAATAAAAACCTTGTAATTCAGCCCCAACTCTCTCTCTAGGGCCAAAGCTTGAATCTGTGTGTTTTTTAAAAGAGGAGATCCTCCTCCCAAGAAGGAGTAAATCTCTTTTGCTTTCTTAAGTCTTTTTTTGGCAATGATTTTTGCTAAAAGGTAACGAAAGGGGTTAGGAAACGTCAAAATAGCCGGATCGTAAAAAAGATTAAATAGGAACGTCTTAACCTCTTCTTGTGAAGAGGGTCCCCCTAGATTAAAAAGAACAACGGCCGTTTTTTTCATCTTAGTCCTTTAACGATCTGAACACATGTCTCCACATGAGAAGGGGGAGTTTGGGGAAGAATACCATGTCCTAAGTTAAATATATAAGGCCTACCTTGCATTTCCTCATGAATCGAGAAAATAGCCTTTTTTAAACTTTCTCCCCCTGCAACCAACAAGACAGGGTCTAGATTTCCTTCTAAGATAAGAGAAGAGGGAAGATTTTCTGTAGCCCACGAAATGGGGGTACTTATATCTAAACTCACCCCAGAAATTTTAGTTTGAGTTACATACTCACCGAGATTTGTCCCAATACCTTTTGGAAAGCCAATGAAAGGAAGGTTTGGAAAGGCTTCACTAAGGTTGGACACAATTTTTCGTGTTGGAGAAGTAATCCACTTTTCAAAATGTGTTGCTGGGCAAAGGCCTGCCCATGTATCGAATAGCTGCAAGGTCTGCACCCCTGCTTTAACTTGTTCAATAAGGTGAAGAGAAACCACTTCAGAAAGATAATCAAGAAGAGCGGTAAAAACTTTTTCATTCTCAAAGGCTTGTCCTTTTGCTTTGGCAAAGTCACGACTTCCCTCACCTTCAATCATATAAAGGGCTAGAGTCCAGGGGGCCCCTGCAAATCCAATGAGAGCTTTTGAGGGAGAGAGCCTTGATTTTGTGAGGTGAATTGTTTGATATACGGGAGCTGCATTTTTAAAGAAATTTTTGAAGGTGAGGCGTTCTTCAAAAGAATCTAGGGAAAGGGGATCAAGTTTTGGACCTGTCCCTTCCTCAAAAGAAACCTTTTGACCAAGGGCATGAGGAATAACTAAAATATCTGAGAAAATAATGGCTGCATCTAAAGGAAAACGCTTCAATGGTTGAAGAGTAACTTCTGCAGCAAGTTCTGGATTATAACATAAATCAAGAAACCCTTTACACCTTTTTCTAACTTCAAGATACTCAGGAAGATATCGTCCTGCTTGGCGCATGAACCAGATGGGAGGACAACATGATTTTATTCCCTTAAAGATATCTAAAAACTGGGACATTGGATAAACCCTCTTCCTTTATATATTAAATTATAAAAGATTGTAGTTGTTGTATATACACAGAATGATGGGGATCATTTTTTATACCAGACTTATCCATAGCTTAAATTTATCTACAAATCTAGGAGATTATGGACTATGAAAAAGGTGGAAAAGTTTGAAAATTGGCTTTATTCTAATGACATACTCGAACATTTCTTTGTGGATAAAATATATAAATAAAAGGGAAAACTCCAATTTTTTTTTGTTACACACAGATCTTAAAAAAAGAAATCACAAGGGGGGTGTTTTGGAGATATTCTCAGGTTATCCCCTAAAAAAAGTGTTCAAAAAGAAATCCCTCTTTTTTACAAAAAGAATCCCTAGGTTATACATAAGTGAGACTTGTTTATGTGGATAATTGGAATTACGGGAGGAATTGGAGCAGGAAAGTCCTTTCTCTCTAGATCATTTGTGTCCTTGGGAGTTCCTGTGCATTCATCTGATAAGTGTATTCATTTTCTTCTTGCCCATGATGGGGACATTCAAAAAAGAATTAAAGCGCGGTGGCCAAAGGCATTTATTAAAGGAAAAATTGATCGAAAAGTATTAGGGGATTTTGTTTTATCTTCTTCTTCGGATCTAAAATTTCTAGAAGAAATTCTTTATCCAAAACTTCTTGAGTCTCAAAAAGAGTTTCTAAAAAGGAACCAAGCTCAAAGACGAAAAGTTGTGGCTCTTGATATTCCCTTACTTTTTGAAGTCGGACTTGATCGTTATTGTCATTTTGTTGTTATTGCTTCAACTCCTCTTTTCCTTAGAAAAAAGAGAGTTCTTCGACGAAAAGGGATGACGCTTAAGAAGTTTAAAATCTTTGATGGGGAACAAATGAATGACCTTCAAAGGCGGAAAAAAGGAGATTTTGTTATTCCTTGTGGGAGAGAAAAAGGAAGCGCTTTTAAAAGAGTAAAATACATTTTAGATCTTATTTCTCAAAAAAATCCCCGTCGGTGGCAAGGAAAATGGCCGATAAGTGTATGCAAAAACTTATAAAAAAAATAATCTAAAAAAAGTTTCATTTTTTAATAAAAAATTATCAAATTTTATCTATTCTTGTTTTTAACAATAATAAAAAAAATCAAATGTGATAACTTTAACCAATTGGAGGAAATTATGAAAAAGTTAGCAACATTAGCATTTTTAGGAACTGCATTTTTTGCTGTAGATGCTCAAGCATTCTTGGGTTTTGGAAACACATGTGGCGATTGCTGCCCAAGGCCATCAGCTGTTTGTGATACATGCGCACCTACGATGAAAATGCAACGTATGGAACAAGTTTGTACGCCTTGTGGAGTTACTTGTTGTCCAAAACTTGGTTTTTGGTACAACTACTAAAGAAACAAGACTAAAGTTCGATTTTCACCGATCCCGATGGGGGTCGGTGAAAGTTTTTTAACAAAAACTTTTTCTTTCTGGACGGAAAGATGTTGGTAGTCTATCGTTCAAGCATCAAGATCGGAAGGAAAATCTATGGCGCGCGAAATTGTTTTAGATACGGAAACGACTGGATTTGAACCTTCTCAAGGTCACCGCCTTGTTGAGATTGGGTGTGTTGAACTTATCAATCACCTCCCCACGGGAAGGGTTTTTCATACCTACATAAATCCTGAAAGAGATGTCCCTGAAGAAGCTTACAATGTCCATGGGCTTTCCTATGATTTTCTAAAATCTCATCCCTTTTTTCGTGATGTTGGCTCCCTCTTTTTAGACTTTATTGAAGACTCTCCCCTTGTGATTCACAATGCAAAATTTGATATGAAATTTATAAATGCAGAGCTTAAAACCCATGAATTGAGAGAGGTTCCTTTTGAACGGGCCATTGACACCCTTTTGATAGCTAGAAAAAAGTTTCCTGGATCTCCAGCAAGCCTTGATGCGCTTTGTAAGCGTTTTGGGGTGGATAATAAAGCGCGGGACAAACATGGTGCTCTTCTAGATGCAGAGTTATTAGCCCAAGTTTATCTTGAGCTCATGGGAGGAAAGCAACCTACTCTTTCCCTTCATGTTTCTCAAAAAGAGAGAGAAACAATTGAAAAAATAAAGGAAGAAAAGACCTTTCGTTCCCCCCGTCCTCATAATCCCACACAAGAAGAACTTACCCTTCATCAAGAGCTTATAGAAAAATTGAAACAGCCCTTGTGGAAAAATTAAAATTCTTGAGATAATCTATATCCCAAGGTCCTTAAAGCGACCTTTAAATTTAGCAAGCTGACCTCCAGAATCTAAAAGACGATGAACGCCTGTCCACGCGGGGTGAGATTTTGGATCGATATCAAGACGCAAGGTATCACCAGCTTTTCCCCATGTTGAACGGGTTTTAAACTGCTCTCCATCAGTCATAACGACTGTAATTTCATGGTAATTTGGATGTACTTCTTTTTTCATATGAAAAATCTCCTATAACTGAGAAAAGTTTATAAAGATGTTATTAGAAAATGTCTAGCTTTGTCTAACATTATTGCACAACCATTGATCCTGTAAGGCTATTAGCAAAGGCCTTTTCAATAAAAATATCAACGCATTTTCCCAAAAGAGAAGTGTCTGACGTTACGTGCACTGATTGAAGGTAAGGTGTTTTTCCTAAATATTGATCTTTCGTCTTTCCCATTCGATCAAATAAAACAGGGAGAACTTTTCCAACATAAGACTCATTAAACTCTTGTTGTTGTTGATTGAGAAGCTCTTGAAGACGTAAAAGTCGATCAGCTTTGATATCTTCAGGAATCTGATTTTCCATCAGTGCTCCTGGAGTTCCAAGCCGGGGACTGTATTTAAATGTATAGGCTTGTGTAAATACAACTTGCCGTACCAGATCTAAGGTGTCTTCAAAATCCTGGTCTGTTTCCTCAGGAAAACCAACAATAAAATCAGACGAAATAGCGATGTCTGGGCGGAAGGTACGAAGCTTTTCAATGAGGCCTAAATAATGTTCCCGGGTGTGTTTGCGGTTCATGGCCTCTAAAACGCGATTAGAACCTGACTGAACAGGCAAATGAAGAAAGGGCATAGCTTGTGGGATATCGCGGTGAGCGATCATGAGAGCCTCATCCATGTCTCGTGGATGAGACGTCATGTAGCGCAATCGCTCAAGCCCTTTGAGAGCTGAAAGATGCCCCATAAGATCACCAAGGCCGCACTCCTCGCCGTCGAGAAGACCATGATAAGCATTGACATTTTGTCCTAGGAGAGTGATTTCTTTAACCCCTTGATCAAGAAGACTGCGAGCTTCTACGATAATTTCTTGAACAGGGCGGGAAAATTCTGCACCACGGGTATAAGGTACGACACAAAAAGTACAAAATTTATCGCAGCCTTCTTGAATAGTGAGAAAAGCAGAAGTTCCTAAATTTCCTCGTTCTTGAGGGAGAAAATCAAATTTTGACTCAATGGGAAATTCCACATCTAAAATACCCCGTCCCGCACCTGTATTTTTATCTTGTGAACGCTGGGCTCTGGCGATCATTTCAGGAAGACGATGATAAGTTTGAGGGCCAAAGACTAAATCTACGTAAGGTGCACGACGCATGATCTCAGCCCCTTCGGCTTGGGCCACGCATCCTGCAACGGCGAGAACCATTTTTTTATCCTTATGGGGCTGAATGCGTCCCAGGTCGGAATAAACCTTTTCATCCGCTTTTTCTCGTATATGGCAAGTGTTTAGAATCACCAAATCAGCATTTTCTGGGGTTGAACTGAGAACATAACCCAGGGGTTTTAAAATATCAGCCATGCGTTCTGAATCATAGACATTCATTTGACAGCCATAGGATTTAATATAAAGATTTTTTTGAGTCATCATTTACCCATTTGTTCTGATAAAGGTTTTGAGAAGGCATCAAGAAGACCCTTTTGAACCCATTTATAGCTTTCTTGGGCAAGTTCTTTACGGGAGTGGAAGTTAGCTGCTTTAAGAGGAGGATGAATGTCCACAATAACTTGAACAGTTCCCCACTGAGCGATTGTCCAAAGGTGAGTAACAAGGTCAATATCAGGGCTAAACCATCCACACACTTTACGCATAAAATAAGGCATGGGTAAGCGATCCCAGCCCGCATAGACTATAGTAATTGGCTGGACAGTTACATTTTTTTTCATGGCCACATCAAAGAAGGAGCTTCCAAAAGGAAGGATGCGGCACCCATCAGACGTCGTGCCTTCTGGGAAAAGGATAAGACTCTCTTTTTTATCAATATAGTCGAGTAATTTATCTGTTCCTTCAGCAATCGCAGTCCGACTTCTATCAATATAAAGCGTTCCTTGGTTCGTTGCGAGCCAACCCATGATAGGCCATTTTGCGACTTCTTGCTTTGCAACAAAACGGGCGGGAACAAATGTTCCAAGAATAAGGATATCCACATAGCTAGAGTGGTTACAGACAAAAAGCGTTGGTTTTTCTTTAGAAAGTTCTCCCTTTATAATGAGTTGATGCCCAATGCACTTGCGCCAACTGGAGAGATAAAATCGTCCAAAGCGAAATCCAAGAGGTTGATAAATCTTAAGTAAAAACCAATAAAGAGGTGTGTAGGTTAAAAAAATAAGAATAATGAGAATAAAACGCCAGAGGGCAAGTCCAGGTGATTGGGGCATCAAACGTCCTCACCGAAAGGCGGAGAAACATATTTATTTGAGTATCTTCCTGTCACAGTTTCTCTCATCACAATAATACATACGTCCAGTGAATTAAAACTTTGATCGATGAAAGCTCCTTCTCCTACAAAAGCGCCAAGTCGAAGGTAACCCTTGATGAGGGGAGGAAGTTGTCGCATGGCTTCTTTTTTATCTATTTTATCTTTTGGAATAAGGTTCATATCCTGATAATGATTCGCAAGGGCGTGGACACGGAGTTCAGGAGGAGCTAAATGATTATGATATAGATAAGCAAGAGCTTGACTATATTTTTGAATGTCTGTTCCGATAAAACTAGCGCATCCAAAGCATAAATTTACATTGTTTCGTTGAATATAAGCTCCAATACCTCGCCATAAAAGTTGCATGGTTGGTTTTGTCCTATATTCTTTTTGAACACAGGAGCGGCCTAATTCCATAACTTGTCCTGGAAAAGAAGTAATCTTACTAATTTCAAATTCTGTAGACGTGTAATAATCGCCGTACTGTTCGGCGGCTTCCCTCAACATAAAACGATAGGTGCCTACGATTTTGTTTTTTGCGTGATCAATAACTAATAAAACATCGCAGAAATCATCAATAAGGGATGAGTCTCTCTTTGAAAGAGCCATTTCTGGGTCTGGTTGTGCTCCGCATTCTTCATAAAAAACTTCATATCGTAAAGCTTGAGCTGCTCGAACTTCTTCTTCTGTGCTCGCAAGACGTGCTTCAAGTGTACCCGACTTCAACACGGGAAGAGTCTTTGAAAATTGTTTAAAAGGTAATGAATTTATATTTTCTATCATAACTAACTTTTTTTCTTTTTACCCTTTGTTAAAGGAACTCCATACAATTCAAGGCGATGACCCACAAGTTTATACCCTAAGCTCTTCGCTATTTCCTGCTGAAGAGTTTCGATTTGATCATTATAAAACTCAATAATCTGTCCTGTACCTTTATCAATTAAATGATGATGGTGCTCAGCAGAAGCATTTTCATAACGCACAATTCCATCACCAAACTCATGCCGCTTTAAGATATGTTCTTCTTGGAATAAGCGCAAGGTCCGATAAACAGTTGCTAGACTAATTTTTGAATCAATTTGTTGTACGCGTTTATAGACTTCTTCAATGTTTGGGTGATCTTCGGATGCTGACAAAACTCGGGCAATGACGCGTCGTTGTGCAGTCATTCTTAAACCCTTTTCTTGGCAAGTCTTTTCAAGATGAGAAAGTCTCATGTACTTCCTTAAATAAAAAAGCACCAACGTTGCATTGAATCAACGCTGGTGCCTTCTTTGCCTATTTATTAAGCTGCAATATTACGTTGACGTTCGCGGCGAGTTCCAAGGCCGATATCTTTGGCGAGGTTACTGCGACGCTTTGCGTAATTCGGAGCTACCATAGGGTAGTCAGGAGACAACCCCCAACGCTCACGATATTGATCAGGTGTCATATTGTAAGCTGTTCTTAGATGGCGTTTTAACATTTTTAAACGACGTCCATCCTCAAGACAAACAATATAATCTGGGTGCACCGAATCCTCAATAGGAACAATGGGTTCTGAACGGTCTTGTAATAAATAAGACCGCGCTGATCCTAAATTGCAGAGGCTACGATGAACTTGTTGAATCAGTGCAGGAAGTTCCTGTACGTCTATTTCATTGTTAGAAACGTAAGACGCAACAACGTCTACGACTAATTCAATAACATTGTTGGAATCTATTCTTTGAGTCATTTTCAACCTTTCTCCATAGTTAATTACCACTTTCTATATTACATTAATAAAAAGTATTCAACACTTTTCTATATATTTTTAAAAATAAAAAATTTTCATTAGTTCTCTCTCGAGAGTTTTTTCATAAGGTTCAAGGCTGTAACACACTTATTTCCTTCTCTTTTATAGTATTGTGGACGTTTGTTTAATAGATGAAAACCATACTTTTTATAAAAATAAAGTGCCACTTCATTATCTTCCGCAACTTCAAGAAAAACTTGTGAAATATTTTTATGAACTAAGTGAGTCATAAGAGTTTTTAAAAGTAAACTCGCTAGTCCTTGCTTCTGGTAGGTTGCATCAACGATTAATGTTAAAATTTCAGCTTCGTTTCCGACTTCTCGCCATAAAATAATACTTGTGAGGACATCGTCCTTTGTGATTTTTAACCCATAAATAAGGGGATCGTTGAGAAAGTCTTTAAAATCTTTTTCTGTCCACCCCTTATAAAAAGATTGTTGATGAAGAAGGGATGCTTTTGAGCAGTCGCTTTGTACTAGTGGTGTGATAAACATGACTTTTTGAAAGGGTTTACATCAGCTTCACGAGCATAAAAAGCATGGGGTTCGACAAATAGAGCTGGGTTTTTAAAAAAGGCGATTGCTAGCTTTTGAGCCCCTTGCCAGGGGATTGAAATTTCGTTGAAGTCAAGTCCATCGAGGAAAGGATGAATTCCATTTCCTGCAAGAGAGGGAGGAGAAGAGGTTTTGAGAATTTTTTCAAGATCTTCTCGCTCTAAATTTTGGGGTTGTTGAGGAGTTCCATTAATAAAACGTCTTCCAAAAACATCTTTGCGATGAGCTTCAATTAAAATAAGAATGTCTTCTTGATTATGAAGGCAGAGAAAATTAGTTAAAAAACTATCCATTCCTTTTAAAGGAATACCTAAACCCATAGCAAATCCTTTTGCAAAAGAAAGGCCAACACGAATTCCAGTAAATGAGCCAGGACCTAAGTTAACAATGACTTGATCAGGAAGAGAATCACCAAGACTTTTTTTTACCAACTGAGGTAAAAGAGCAGCTTGATCTCTTTCAGAGATTTCTTCATGAAAAGCTAACTCTTGCCCATTTTTCCAAAAAGCAACTGAACAATTCCAAGCTGTAGTATCAATGGCCAATATTTTCATTAATTTTTCCAACGGCGGTGAAGCCAAAGCCATTGTCCGGGACGTTCTTTAATCCACTCTCCCAGCATTGTGTTAATTGAGAGAAGTAAATCATACATATCCTGACGATGATCTCCTTTAGGGACGTAATTTATAGGAGGATAAAAAGTAACCCGAAAATGAGAGCCATGAAGTCGTTCGGAACGTGCTGGTAAAAGAGGGCAATTCTGATTGAGATACATTCGTGCAACACCTGTAGCTGTCATAGCTTCTCGTCCTAAGAAAGGAATGGCCATTCCCTCCCCTAATTTTTGGTCAATGAGTAGAAGGGCGTGCTCTCCTCGTTTGATGAGGGAAAAAAGATCTCTGGGGCCTCCTTGTCTTTTTGTGATGACGTTTTTAACAGCAAGTTTTTGACATTTTAACATAAGAGTATCCACCCATGGGTTATTCGCTGGGCGATACATTTGCGTGAGGTCAAATCCAATGGATTGCGCTGCAAGCGTAATCATTTGCCAGTTTCCTGTATGGGCTGTGAAAATAATCCCTGGTTTTCCATCATTCTGGAAGTGCTTTAGATTCTCAAGGCCAACGATTTCAATGTTACGTAATGTCTTACCATCCCAAAAAGCATCTGGGCTGGCATATTCGGCTGCCAAAAGACCAAAATTTTCCCACATCTCCTTAATGATTTTTTTGATTTCAATTGAAGTCATATCCGGAAAGCATTTTCTAAGATTTCTCCGGGCTCTTTTACTCCACGGTAATAAAGGGCCAAAATTCCGTCCAATCCATCCTCCTAAGGCAAGAGATTGTTTTGTAGGAAGGAGGTGATGAAAGAAAATAAAAGCACTTCCCACAAAAGCCCCTTCAAAAAGATGGCGGATTCTCTTTAAAAGACTAAACTTCATGATCTCTCCATTAAAGTGGGAATTTTTCCGAGGATAAAGTGATAGAGCCCTTCCTCATCTTGAAATTGAATACTCATATCTAGAACATGGAGTCGTTCTTGCCAATAGGGAGCAATTTTTATCCAATCCTTACGGGTTGTAATAAGAACAGCATCATGGCTTTGAGCGAGTTTTTCAAGACGAAGAAGATCTGCTTCTTCATAAACATAATGATCGGGAAAACTTTCCATGGCGACAAGATTAAAGTTCATGTCCTTTACGGACCTGTAAAATTTTTGAGGAAAGCCAATTCCACAAAAAGCAACGACACGCTTTTTTGATAGAGTTAAAGGTTTTAACTCAAGGGTTGCTTTAAAGCAGGGCTCAAGAGGGAGGGGTGTTTTTTTTCCGATATATATAAAACCATCCGCCCTTCTCAAACCTTCTTTGAGATCCTCTCGTAAAGGTCCAGCCGGTAAAGGGTATCCATTTCCAAAGCCTTGCATGGAGTCAACGACAACTAAAGAAAGATCCTTCACAAAACCGCTTGTTTGATGCCCATCGTCTAAAATAACAAGCTCAGCTCCGTTTTCTATAGCTTTTTCAATTCCGTTTCCTCTTTTTTTTGCAACCCACGTTGGAGCCTGTTGAGCGAGAAGAAGAGCTTCATCCCCGACTTCTTGGGGAATTTGCTTAGTAGGATTAACTTGGAGAGGACCAATTTTACTTCCTTTGTATCCGCGAGTGACAAAGTGAACAGTGAACCCTTTGCTTTGGAGAAGTTTAGCTAAGGAAATAGCGACAGGTGTTTTTCCAGCTCCTCCGCACACTATATTTCCTACGCTGATAATGGGAATTGGAAATTTCTGGTTTTTTTTAAGTAAACGAATATGGCTCGCAACGTTACTATATATCCACCCTAAAGGAGCGAGAAAGGTTGAAAGGATCCCCGGGGTTTTGTACCAAAACTGAGGTGCTTTCATATTTGATCTCGTTTTAAGGCTTTAAGGTGGGGTGAGAGCAGCATCATTAAGTTTTTCAAGCCATCTTCTCTGTAGGTTTTTAGAATGAGGGGTTCATTATAGTTATCTTTTTTCTTTTGTAACCAAGGATCAATGTAAGCCGCAAGGTCAGGATTTCCATCAATAAGATGGGAAAAATTTAAAGTACTAAGAGCTTCATAGAGCTGAGGATTGTTAAAGGTATGAGGACCATGAACAACAAAAGTATTTAATTGGGCCGCTTCAATGGGGTTATGTCCTCCTTTTGGAGTCAATGTAGCACCCATGAGGACAATTGGAGAGAGAGCATAAAAAAGTCCCAATTCTCCAAGAGTATCTACAATATAGATGTGAGCGTCTGAAAAAGGAATTTCTTCAGACCTTAAAACGGAAGATAGGCCTTCTTTTCCAGCTAAATCTTTTAAAAAGGTAGCGCGTTCAATATGGCGCGGTACTAAAATTGTTAAAAGATCAGGGGTCGTTTTTTGAAGAATCTTATGGGTCTCCAAGATAATCTCTTCTTCCCCAGGATGTGTGCTTGCTGCAAGCCAAATAGGTCGTGTTCCAATCTCCTTTTTAAGGGCCATATATTTTTTAGAATCGATCTCTAAGGGAGACATCATTAACTTAACATTTCCCATATCAAAAACATTCTTTGCTCCCAGGATTTTAAAAAGAGAAGCTTGCTTTTCTGATTGAACGCCACAACAAACAAGACGAGAAAGGAGAGGAGAAATCAGACCCTTGAGAAATTTCCAGTTTGAAAAACTTTTTTCTGACATGCGTCCGTTGAGAAGTATGGTGGGGATGCCTCTTTCTTGGGTTTCATGCATGAGGTTTGGCCAAAGTTCTGATTCAATCCAAATAGCAAGATCAGGTTGCCAATGCTCTAAAAATCGACCTACAGCTTGAGGGGTATCAATAGGGCAAAATTGATGGAAGACATTTTTAGGGAGTCTTTTTTGGATGACCGTTGCTGAAGAAGGAGTTGTCGTTGTTAGTAAAACATGAACTTCGGGATATTTCTTAATAATTGATTGAATAATAGTAAGAGCCGCAACTGCTTCTCCAACGCTGACTGCATTAACCCATAAAAGAGACCGTTGTGGTCTGGGGAGGCTTGCTTTTCCTTTTCGTTCAGAAAGGCGCGCTTTTTCTTCACGTCCTTTCAACGCTCTCCAGTAGAGATAGGCTGAAACAAAAGGTGCTCCTAGCCAGGAAATACTAGAGTAACCACTTTTTAGTAAACTCATGCTATCTCCATTCCCTTCTCCCCATGTCCACATTCAAGATCAGCTTCATAGGTAATTTTGCGTAAAGATTTCTCTAACTCTGCGCGAATCTCTTCATCACTCTTGGTGGGATCATTAACTTCAATAAGTGGGCCGTAACGGATAATACCTTTTCCAAATGGAAGGGGAATAAAAAAGCGATCCCAGCTTTTCATAAAAAATCCACGAGTTGAGGAATAGGTCAGAGGCATAATAGCGGCTTTTCCTAGCCTTGCGATTTGAATTACGCCAAGGCTTGCTTGATATCGTGGGCCACGTGGTCCATCAGGAGTGATTCCAACCGATTCGCCTTTTTTCAAAACTTTTATGATGTTAAAAAGAGCTTGTCTTCCCCCACGGGTTGAGGAGCCGGCAATCCACCCAAACCCAAAGTTTTGAGTTGTCCTAGCAATAATCTCCCCATCAGGATGACTTGAAATGAGCATATGTAACTTATGAGATCCATACCATCCTTTAAACAACATCAAAAGACGACCATGCCAGAAACAGGCAATAAGTGGTTTTCCTTCACTCCAAGAAGGAGAGGGATGCCCTTTTTCTTGTAATTCCCATTTGTTTGTGAGCCAAATAAGTCTCACATATTGGGCGATGAGGAATCCGGCAGTTCGTCGAATAAAGGAGGATCCTCGGATTTTTTTAAAGAGCTTCATCCTCATTCTCCTTTAAGAAGCCAATGGAATAGCATCGGATGAAAACTGAAGATCGACGAGTCGCGCGTAAGTTTTCTTATTTTTAAGAAGTTCTTGATGGGTTCCTTCCTCAGTTACACTTCCCTGCTCAATAACATAAATTTTATCTGCATCCATAACCGTTGAAAGGCGATGAGCAACAACGACAGTTGTCCGGCCCTCCATAAGACGATTTAAGGCAGTTTGAACTTGACGTTCTGATTCAGTATCAAGGGAAGAGGTGGCTTCGTCCAAAAGAAGGATAGGCGCATTTTTTAACATAGCACGAGCAATGGAAAGGCGTTGTCGTTGTCCTCCTGAAAGACGTATGCCTTGCTCCCCAACAAAAGTATCATATCCTTCAGGAAGTTGCAGGATAAACTCGTGAGCTGCTGCTGCCTTTGCAGCTTTTATAATATCATCTTCGGAGGCATCCCAACGGCCATAGGCAATATTGGCTCTTATCGTATCATCAAATAAAATGACTTCTTGGCTTACAAGAGAGATTTGTGAGCGAAGAGACTCTAATGTAACTTTTTGAATATCCACATCATCGATTGAAATGGTTCCACAGGTGACTTCATAAAAGCGAGAAATAAGGTTTAAAAGGGTTGATTTCCCGGAGCCACTAGGCCCAACAAGAGCAATACGCTTTCCTGCGGGAACTTCTAAGGAAACTGTACTAAGAGCTTTTTTTCCACGAGAGTATGAAAAATCAACGGACTTAAGGGAAATTTTTCCTTTATGTATGTGAAGAGGAAAAGCTCCTGGAAGGTCAACAATGCTTGGCTTTAAATCAATAGCATTGAAAACACGTACGGCTGCAGCCAGTCCTTCTTGTAAATTGGCATTTAAGTTGGCAAGACGCTTTAAAGGCTCGTAAGCTAACAAAAGTGCGGTAATGAAAGAGATAAAAGTTCCGGTAGTCCGGTTGCCTGCAATAACTTGTGATCCTCCGTAAAGAATAACGATAACAATAGCAATACCGCCCAAAGTTTCCATAATGGGATGGGAAGCGGCTCTGACGCGCCCTCCTTTTATATTGAGGCGACTTAAGGCATTAATAAGATGATGGGCACGTTTTTTTTCATAAGTCTCCATGGCGTAGGATTTAACGATCCGCATCCCTTGAAACACTTGATGAAGAAGGATTGTAAAGATACCCATCTCTTCTTGTGTATTGGAGGAAACTTTACGCATTTTTTTACCAATCTTCACAATAGGAAGAAGAGCAACAGGAAAAACAAAGAAAGCCAAAGATGCTAAAAGCCAATCTTGATAAAACATCAATACAATTAGAAAGAGAAGGGAAAGCGTATCCTTCCCAATTCCTGTTAAAGCAGTCGTTACTGCATTGCGCATTAAATTAACATCATTAATGACCCGTGAAACAAGTCCTCCACTTGAGCGTGCATGAAAATAAGCTAAGTCAGCATCAATAAAATGGTCAAAAAGTCGTTTTTGGATATCACCAATAATCTTTTGCCCTACATAAATTAAGCTGACCGATTCTCCAAAGCTAGAAAGTCCTTTTAAGATAAATATTCCTAAGACAAGTAAAGCAACCTGAAAGAGCATCCCCTCATTTTTGGCAACAAAAACATCATCAAAAAGAGGTTGGAGCATTTTGGCAAGGCTTGCTGTTGTTAGTGCAGCAATAGCCATGCATAAAAGTCCACCCCAGATATACCAATGGTAGGGTTTGATATGCTCCCTCCATAAGCGGCTTACAAGAGAAATGCTAGCTTTGTCAGAAAAAAGATTTGTAAAATTCATTTAAATAACTCAATCAATTTAGCGTTTTTTAGTCGATTATATGAGAAAATACAATACCAAGAAAAAAATGATCTCAATAATAATATTCTCCTCCATGCCAAGTTCCTACCATGTAGAAAATATGAAAAAGAAAATGGGATGGAACGAGAAATTTTTACCAGAGTGAGATAAAGATTTATATTCATTCTCATATCCTTAGAGGTTTTCAGTGAAGAAGTAATCTTCTATAGTTGTTTTATCATAAAAAAATAGAAAAGGGGGAGGGATGATACGACTTTATGTCAATTTTCCCTTAAACAGCACTAAAGAAGTTGTCTTGGAAGAGGCGCAAAATCACTATCTTCAAAAAGTGATGCGACTCCGAGTTGGAGATAGAGTACTTCTTTTTAATGGAAAAGAAGGAGAATGGCTCGCTGAAATAAAAGAGTTTGAGAAAAAACAAACACATCTTAGGACTTTATCACAAACAGCTGTTCAATCTTCTGAGCTGGATTTATGGATGCTCTTCTCACCCTTGAAGCCGAAACGACAAGAATTCTTAGTAGAAAAGGCAACGGAATTAGGGGCTACTTGTCTTTGGCCGGTGCAGTGTGAGCGCACGTCAATCTCGAGAGTTAACCTTGAAAAAATGTCCCTTCATAGCCGAGAAGCCGCCGAGCAATGTGGCCGGTTGACTCTGCCGGAAGTAAAATCTCTGACACCCCTTCGAAAACTTTTGAAGGAATGGCCCGAAGAGAGGCATCTTCTTTTTGGCGATGAAACCCTCACAGCTCCTTCTTTAAATGAGATTCCTCTTGATAAAAGTAAAGGATATGCTTTCCTAGTAGGGCCAGAGGGCGGTTTTAGTCAGCAAGAATTATCCCTCCTAAGGGCGCTTTCAGCGGGACAAGGTGTTACTCTGAACTCCTGTATTTTGCGTGCAGAGACAGCGGCACTTGTGGGGCTTTCTTATTTGAAACTTTGTCTTTAAAGACAACGAAATAAACCATAGCGTCAATTCCTTAAGGACAGTATAATAAAAGAAAAAAAGAGAAGGAGTGCACTTCATGGACATCATTTTTATCCCGTTGCTTTCCATCATAAATTATATCATTGGAATCTATGTTTGGATTGTCATTGCCCATGTGATTATGAGTTGGCTTGTCAGTTTTAACATCATTAATGCCAATAATAATTTTATAATTATGTTTTTACAGTTTTTATATCAAATTACAGAGCCTGTTTTATCAAAAATTCGACGTATTTTGCCATTTTTTGGCGGTATTGATTTTTCTCCTGTTATTTTGATAATTTTCCTATGGTTTATTCAGGAAGTCATTGAGCGACTTAAATTGAAAATTATTATGGTGGGTGGTGTCTAATATTATTGATGGCCGCAAGCTCGCGGAAGAATTTAAAACAAAACTTTATGTCAGCGCGCAAGACCTTGAAAAAAGCACGGGAATTAAACCTGGTTTAGCAGCTTTAAGGGTGGGAGATAATCCTGCCAGTCAGCTTTATGTGCAATTGAAAGGATCTCAAGCGCGCGATTTGGGATATCATTTTGAAGAACATGTTTTTCCAGCTTGGGTTTCCGCTGATATTCTTGAAAATAAAATTAAGGAATTAAATCAGTCTCCTCATATTCATGGCATTATCCTACAGCTTCCCTTACCTTCTCCGTTGGATAAATTTTATTTTCTTTCTCTTATTGATCCTGCAAAGGATGTGGATGGACTTCATCCTTTAAATGCAGGAAAACTTTTTCAAGGACTTCCTGGAGGATTTGTGGCTTGTACCCCTTTGGGCTGTCTCGCCTTAATCCGAACCGTTCATGATCGACTTGAGGGCTTAAATGTAGCGGTTATTGGATGCTCTCTTCTTGTGGGACGTCCTATGGCCCTTCTCATGCTACAGCATGACTGTACTGTTTTGATGGCCCACTCAAAAACGCAAAACTTGCCTGCCATTTGTGAAATGGCGGACATCCTTATTGTGGCTATTGGAAATCCTCGATTTATCCAAGGAGACTGGATTCAAAAAGGTGCTACCGTCATAGATGTGGGAATTAATAGGCTTCCTACTGGTCAGTTTGTGGGAGATGTAGACTTCATTTCTGCAAAAGAGAGGGCAGGGGCAATTACACCTGTTCCTGGGGGTGTTGGACCGATGACAGTTGCTTATTTATTGCGTAATACCCTTGAAGCCGCCTATCGCCATGCAGAAAAACCATTCATTCTTTAGAAGATTTATTGATTTGCTCATCCCTTTAAGATGTGTGAAATGCGGCCTTATTATTGAAAAAGAGGAAGGGTTGTGCGTCACCTGCTGGCCACGTATTCCCTTTATTGTAAAACCTTATTGCTTTTGTTGTGGACGTCCCTTTGATTTTGAAATTGAAGAAGAAGCTTTGTGCGGGGTTTGCAGTCGAAATTTGCCTTCTTATGTAAAGGCGCGCTCAGTTTTCTCCTACACGGAAGAAAGCCGTGACCTTATTTTAAAATTTAAACATGCAGATTATCTTTCTGCAGCACCTCTCTATGGAAAATGGATGGCCCATATCCTTGATGATATAAAGAATCCTCTCTGCGTTCCCGTCCCCTTACATTGGACGCGGCTTTTTAGGCGAACCTATAATCAAGCAGCTCTTTTGGCGCGTGAGGTTGCTCAGATTAAGGGATGGGCTTATGCTCCATCTCTTTTAAAACGGAAAAAACGCACACCCTCTCAAGGGTATCTCAGCAAAACTGAGCGCTATAAAAATGTAGGTCGTGCTTTTTCCGTAGATGACTCAAAAAAAATCCTTCTCAAAGGCAAAACAATTCTTCTTATTGATGATGTTTTAACAACCGGTGCGACCCTTGAGGCCTGTACTAAAACCCTTTTAAAAGCAGGAGCCATAGATGTTCATGCTCTGACCTTAGGAAGAGTCGTCAAGCCTGACCTTTGATTCTGACCTGATGAAAAACTTGTGTATCTTTTAAATTGCCTTACAACAAATTCTTATGTATTATTTAGTATAATATAATTTCCTTCTTTAAGGTCATAACATTGAAATTTTCCTCCCCGCCGGAGCAACCTCTAACTTCCCCTCTTCCTTCACGTTCTGGAACGAGGGTTATAACAACTAATTGGCTTCTTAACATGTCTAAAAAGAAATGGGGTTCTTTATCCATAAAGTGGTTAAACAACAAGACTATTCTTTACGATTTTCCGCCTATTGGAAATAAACAAAAATGGACCATACAAATATGTGATCTTCTCACGAAAAAGCCTAAATTATTAGGAGAAGGAACTTATCCCACCCCTTCTCCTAATGGACAATGGATGGTCTTTGTTCGTGGAAAAAAGGAAGAAAAACAACTTTGGTTAATGGATAAGGAAGGAAAGAATTTAAAGCAGTTGACTTTTTTTTCTGAGGGGCTGGGGGAGGGATTTTTCTTTTCTTTTGAGTTTACTTGGTCCCCTGATTCAAAGCAAATAGCTCTCATATATCGTTCCCCCTTTGCTTATTGGGAAAAAAGAGTCCCCCCCCAAAGTAAAATAAATGTTATTGATGTAATGACAGGAAAATTTCGAGAAGTAGCTTCGATTCAGGAAAACATCCGCTTCCTCTCTTGGTTTCAAAATGGAGAAGAACTTCTTTTTATGAAAGAGCGTATAGGTTTTTTTTTCAAGGAAGAGGATAATTATACTTGGATTCAATCCTTAAACATTCATAATGGACAAATACATATTGTTGCTGAGTTTGCAGGATTGCAGCAATATCTTTCGCCTGTTTTGTCTTCTGATGGAAACTTCATTGCATATACATCTGATGTAGATAACCCGCAATTTAACTTTATGCCAAGTCTTTGTGTTGTAAACTATACATCCAAGAAGAAGGATATTTTGCAACCAATTGAGCGCTTGACCCATGAAATGAAAGTGTTTTCTCCTCAGTGGTCTCCTGATGGACGATTTATTTACTTTCTGAGAAGTTATGGTGCTTATAAACAGATTTATAAAATTGATACGGATACAAGAAAATTAAAGCAAATAACAAATGCACCCCTAAATATAGAAAGTTATTCCATTTCTCCAGATGGGGAGCTCATAGCTTGGACTGGACAAGATGCTCATAGTAACAAAATTATAGGAGTTGCTTCAAGCACAGAAGATAACATAAATGAACAAATTTGTATCCCCGCCGTTCCACAAGATATGGCCCTCAGTGAAGTACGTGAGATTGAATGGCGCACTCCGGACTATCCAACAAATTTATATGGTCTCTTAGTGATGCCCTTAGACTATCAAAAAGAAATTTCTTATCCTCTTGTTGTGGATATTCATGGGGGAGGAGAAGGTGCCAGTATTTATTTAATGGGTGGAATTCTAGTTAACTCACCTCTCGAATGGCATATGTGGGCAGCTAGAGGCTATGCTGTTTTTATACCCGAGTTCCGTTCATCTGCTTCTTTTGGTTCTCGTGAGATTAATTGGGATGGCATATCAGAAAATGAAATAATAAACTGTGACATTAGAGATATAGAGGCCGGGATTGATTTCCTCGCTAATCAAGAAGTTATTGATCCTAATCGTATAGCAATCATTGGTCATAGTGCTGGAGGAAGGCGAGTAAATCGACTTCTTAGCATGACCCATCGATTTCGAGCAATAGTCTCTAAAGAAGGATGGCTTGAAGAACTAAAATTATTTCAAAAAGTTTCAGGGAACACTTTTTTACGATGGAAGGGAGTAAGGACACCCACTTTATTTCTTATGGGAAATCCAGAATTAGGAGGAGTGGATGCTTATAATTCAGTCAAGACATTGTATGATTATATCAAAGCACAAGGTGTTGAAACCGAATATATCCAATATCTTGATGAAGGTCATATATTTGAACATCCAAAAAACCAACGTGATGCTCTTGAACGGAGTATTAAGTGGATTGATAAGCACATGGAAACATTGAATTGTTATTAGAATATTGATATTTATTATCCTTAATTAGCCTTCAAAATTCGAGATGAAAAAATTGTGAAAATTGTTGACAATAGATAAGAAATCAAAATCTGAAAATGTTGATTCCTTTGTGGATTTCTCATATCTTACAAATTACAATGAAAATATCCAACAACTTATTAAAGCTAACCTTATTGAAGAAAAAGATACTCCTTTTTCTTTCTATATTGACCAAAAACCTAACTCTGAGGGGGTTGCAAATGTGGATTGGAATCTACCTTTAGAAAATAAAAACATTTCTTTGAATGTTTTCGTAATAAAAGCTCTTGTGACACTTCTAAAAGTTAATTTTTATACAAAATTTGCGGGATTCTATCCTGTAATTAATTTAATAAAAAGAACTCGAAAGTTTCAAGTAAGATATACCATTCCTTCGGAGAAAGAATTGGCAGACCTTGCTAATATAGTTAATAAGGCATGTCTTTTATATCCAAAAAGAACAAAGTGTTTAGAGTGGGCTATCACATATGTTTTATTAGCTCTAAAACGAAAGTGGAAATGCAATATTGAAATAGGAGTGCAGAATTATCCTTTCTTTGCTCATGCCTGGGTAGAATGCAATGGCTTAGTTATCATGGATTCACAAGACTTAAGAAGAGGACTAAGTATTATTTTAAATGAGCCTTTTAGAAAGTTAAAGATATGATATATATAGGGTTTATTGATTTTAGCAATATACCCATTAAGTCTGAATTGCTTTCCTCTATAATTGCATCCTACTCAAAAAACTCTCCTACTATTCTAAAGAAAGGCATTCTTACACTTTGTTATGGAAAGTTATCAGAACTTCAAGATAAGGATGAGATCTGGGAAAATGATTCTCACATTTTAATGGGGCGTGTTTTTTATAAAGAAAAAAGCTCGTCTCTTAAAAAGAAAGATTTTCAAACTTTATCCTACATTAATAAAGAAAAAATCCTAGATAAAATCTGGGGAAAATATCTATTTATAAGTAACAATCCAAAAACATCTCAATTTGAAATTGTTATTGACTCATCTGGCCAACTTCCTTTTTTTTATTTTATTCTTGCGAATGGAAATGTTTTATTTTCTTCCGATATAGAATTTATTTTTAAAGTTCTTAACTATAAGCCTGAGATCAACTGGAAATATTTATATTCCTACCTGATCTTTAGAAATAGTAGTGCCGTTCATACTCCCTTTAAGGATGTTTACGAGTTACCTCCAGCCTGTTGTTTGACAATAAATAAAAATGAAAAAGCAACAACACCCTTTTGGAATCCTTTAAGTTCTTATAAATCATCAGCTTATCAAAGGAGCGACGCTGTGGGGGTGCTTCAGGCAACCTTAAAACCATGGATAGAACCCTATGATAATATATGTGTAAGTCTTTCTGGAGGACTAGATTCTTCTGCGCTAGTATATTGTCTTAAAAATATTAAAAGAGAAAATCAAACATTGAATGCTATCAACTATTTTCATTCTGCTCTTAAATCATCAAATGAGACTTTTCATGCGAAGAGAGTATGTCAGGAAACAGGAATCGAACTTATTGAAATTGACATGTCAAACACTCCTCCATTTGACCAGTGTCAAAAAAAACAACTCATAAACCCTAATAAGCCTTTCTCAGGATTGATTAGTTTAAGGGGATTTGAAAATACAGCAGCACATCTTCCCTCAAAGGGATCTTGTTCTTTTATTAGCGGACACGGTAGTGATCATGTTTTCATGTGTCCCCCTTCAAAGAAATCTTTAACAGATTACATTCTTGAAAAAGGTTTAAAAGGATCTAGGAAGCAGTTACAGAAACTCACAACTTTTTATCGAGATCCATTTTTTTCGATTCTTAAAGAAAATGTTACACACCTTCGAAGGTATTTTTTGTCTCAACGTTTGGAAAAGAGAAATCCTAAAAATACACAAGATGAAATACCTTCATGGCTTAATCTAGAAATACATCATATTATATCTTCTGATTTTGTTCATCCCATATATGATGACTTACCAAAAGAAATTCTTCCAGGGAAATATGATCAAATTGACCTTCTTTATGAAGGGTTATCATCTATACATATGGAAATGGATCGAATTTATCCAACTCATTACCCATTTCTTTATGAACCCGTAGTTGAATTTGCTTTGTCTTTTCCTACGTATGATCTTTTCGATAAAGGATTTGATCGATTTCCTCTTCGCAAGGCTGTGAGTGATCACTTTAAAACGGAAACCGTGTGGAGGCGAGATAAAAGCCAAACGACCGGAATCCTTCAATTAGGCATTAAGAAAAACTTAGATTACGTTTATGACCTCTGTTTAGAAGGAAAATTTGCTAGAGAAGGTCTTATTGATAAAGAACGGTTATGTAATACAATAAAACTAATAAGTAATGGAGATGTTAGCGATATAATACCTTTTATGCATCTGGCATCGGTTGAAATATACTTAAAATATTGGAGTTAAGTTCTTTATGGGTTCAAACTATCAGGCATATGGACGGTGCATTAAAAAAATTCTTTCTAGTACATTTGAGGACAAAAAAATTCGTTGGAGCTTTTTCTTCTCTCTTGTAGGATTAAGTATTGGAATTCTCTCAAATTTATCTATTCCTCTTCTTCTCAAAAAGATCGTAGACTCTTTTTCTTTACAAAGCTCACTATCCATCACATTGATTTTGTTAAGCTACGGATTGATTTGGATGATCAGCCAAGCCTCTCTTCATGTGCGAGGGCTGCTAACCTATAAAATTGAACAACGTATTACCTTTATTTTAGGAATAAAGGTTCTGTCTCATCTTTATAGCCTTTCTCACAGCTATTTCCTTAATCAAAAACCAGGAGCTTTAACGAACATTATAAGAAGAGCACAGCAAGATGTACCAAGTATTATCCTTGGAGTATTTTTTCATGTTCTCCCAACTGTATTTGAACTTCTATTTGTTATTATTTTGATCTCTAGTCTTTATCCCTTTGTCTATAGCTTCCTCATGATAGGGATCTTGGGATCATTTTTTATTTATACCTCCCTCTCCATTAGAGCGGTCCTAAAAGATCGTGAAGAAGCCAACGAGGTTGATAGAAGCGTTGACGGTATTGTCACAGATTGGCTTTCAAATTATCAGGCGATTAAAGTTTTTGGTAAACGTGAGTTAGCAGTCCGTACTTGCGAAAGGGAGTTAAAAAAACGAGAAACCGTTGAAGTTACATTTATGACGAAATATAGTCTAATCCATGTGGGGCAATCTTTAATTTTAGGATTTGGGCTTTCTTCTCTTATCTATCTTATTGGCCAAGACGTTTTGAAAGGATCTTTAACCATTGGAGATTTTATCTTATTTAATGGGTATATTTTACAATTTATTATCCCTATTAGCATCTTAGGTCAACTCACACACGACATTAAAAAAGCCCTTATTGATATGAAAGGGATTCTCGATCTGTTGTTAACAACAAGTGAGATCATCGAGGCTTCTCAGCCTCGTGTTTTATCAGGCTCTCATTTTCAAATACATTTTGACAATGTATCTTTTAAGTATAATGACAGAAATATCTTGGAAAATATTTCTTTTAAAATAGAAGCGGGTGAAACTGCCCTGATTATGGGATCGACAGGGGTCGGAAAGTCTACCATAGCAAAGTTACTTCTGAGGTTATATGACCCTACAGAAGGTCAGGTTTTTATTAACCAGACAGACATAAAGCAGTTTTCCTTAGAGTCTCTATATGAGACAATAGGGTGGGTTCCTCAAGAAAGTTACTTATTGAATGATACAATTAAGAATAACGTTCAGTTTGTACTTCCTGAAGCTACTCTTCAGGAAATCGAGGAGGCCTTAGATAGAGCACACCTTCTTGATTTCATAAACAAACTACCTCAGGGTCTTAACACAATTGTGGGGGATAGAGGTTTAAAATTATCGGGAGGGGAAAAACAACGGCTTTCTCTTGCGCGTCTTTTTCTTAAAAAGCCTAAAATTTGTATTTTTGATGAAAGTACTTCATCTTTAGATAAAGACACGGATTTTATCATTCAAAATAACATTGAAAAATTTCTCCCTCATGCAACAAAGATCATTATCACTCATCGCCCATACCTTGCTCATAAGGTCGATCAAATTATAACTCTTGAGAAGCATTTTGTTACTGTAAAACCATACGTTAATCAATATAATGTGAGCTGTTAGCAAGCGTAAAGGGAATGAAGTTTTTTTTTATAAGTGACTTCTTGAATGTCGCGAGGGAGATGTCGTGCATTAAAGAGAAAACCATCTGCAGAAATCATAGATGATGAAAAACTTTGGTGAGTGGGTCTTTTTCTGGCATACTGTAAGCACGTAAATAAAAAAAGAAATTTCAAGGGACTGAGGCAGCACGTGCAAAATTTGCCTTTCTTTTTAGAAGAAGTTACTGAATCTGTTCGAAAAACAGTGCATGACTTTGCTCAAAAAGAGATAGCCCCTCGCGCCTATGAGATTGATCATAAAGATATCTTTCCAAGAGATTTATGGCCAAAATTAGGAGCTCTTGGTCTTTTAGGGATTACGGTTGAAGAAACAGACGGTGGTGCCGGGATGGGATATTTGGAGCACGTGATTGCTATGGAAGAGCTCTCCCGAGCTTCTGCTTCTGTAGGACTCAGCTTTGCCGCCCATTCTAACCTTTGTGTTAACCAAATTCGCCTTCATGGAACCCCTTCGCAGAAAAAAAAATTTCTTCCAAGACTTATTTCTGGTGACCATGTGGGAGCTCTGGCCATGAGTGAAGTGGGAGCCGGCTCCGATGTTTTGAGTATGCGGGCATCTGCGGTTAAAGAGGGGAAAGACTATATTTTAAATGGCACAAAAATGTGGATCACCAATGGCCCTTATGCGGATGTTTTGGTGGTCTATGCCAGGACTGATAAGGGAATTACAGCTTTTCTCATTGAGAAAGGGATGGCGGGATTTAGGACGGCTCAAAAGCTGGATAAACTTGGCATGCGTGGTTCTGGGACCTGTGAGCTTGTTTTTGAAGATTGTCGCGTTCCTGAGCAAAATATCCTTGGGGAAGTGAATCAAGGAGTCAAAGTTCTGATGAGTGGTCTTGATTATGAAAGGGTTGTGCTTGCAGGAGGACCCTTAGGTATTCTCCAAGCTTGCCTTGATGTGGTTGTTCCTTACATTCACGAACGTCATCAATTTAATAAACCCATCGGGGAATTTCAATTTATCCAAGGCAAGATTGCCGATATGTACACAAATCTAAGTGCTTGTCGGGCTTACGTTTATACGGTTGCCAAAGCCTGTGATCAAAAAAAAATTACGCGAAAAGATTCGGCAGGTGCCATTCTTTATGCTGCTGAAAGAGCGACTCAAATGGCCCTGGAAGCGATTCAATGCTTAGGAGGAAATGGATATATTAACGAGTATCCTACGGGCAGGCTTCTAAGGGATGCCAAGTTATTTGAAATTGGAGCGGGAACTTCTGAAATACGTCGTATGCTTATTGGGCGTGAAATTTTTAAAGAAAATGGTTGAGAGGAAAACATCATGACTGTGTTAACCTCATCCCTTGATCCAACATCAAAAACTTTTCAAGAAAATGAAAAGCATATGAAAAGCCTTGTGAAGGAGTTTAAGCAAAAACTCAAAGAGGTTCAAAGTGGAGGTGAAGAGAAAGCTAAAGAAAAACACTTAACACGAGGAAAGTTGCTTCCTCGTGAGCGTATTGAAAAACTACTGGATTCTGAAGCACCTTTTTTAGAAATTGGCGCCATGGCTGCCTATGGACTTTATAACAATCATGTTCCGTCTGCGGGCTTAATTACGGGTATTGGTCCTATTCATGGCCATGAGTGCATGATTGTTGCCAATGATGCCACCGTGAAGGGAGGAACATATTATCCTTTGACGGTGAAGAAGCATTTGCGTGCACAAGAAATTGCAGAAGAAAACCATCTTCCTTGTATTTATCTTGTGGATTCGGGGGGAGCCAATCTTCCCCATCAAGATGAAGTTTTCCCCGATAAGAATCATTTTGGTCGTATTTTTTATAATCAAGCCCGTATGTCAGCCAAAGGAATTCCTCAAATTGCAGCAGTGATGGGATCATGTACGGCAGGAGGTGCCTATGTTCCTGCCATGGCTGATGAAACTGTTATTGTACGTAACCAAGGAACAATTTTTTTGGGAGGCCCTCCCCTTGTGAAGGCAGCGACTGGAGAAATTGTTTCTTCAGAAGAGTTGGGGGGAGCAGATGTTCATGCTAAAATTTCAGGTGTGGCAGATTATTTGGTAGAAAATGATTATGAGGCTTTGCAACAAATACGCACTATTGTTGGGACCTTGAACATCAAAAAAGAACCAAACTTCTCTCTTAAAGTTCCAGAAGAACCTCTTTATCCTATGGAAGAGCTTTACGGGGCCGTTCCTCTTCAATTGCGGAAAGCTTTTGACGTTAAAGAAATTATTGCACGCCTTGTAGATGGTAGTCAGTTTGAAGAATTTAAAAAGAATTATGGTGAAACGCTTATATGTGGTTTTGCCCATCTTTGGGGGAGGCCTATTGGAATTCTGGCTAATAATGGCATTCTATTTTCCGAATCAGCTTTAAAGGGTGCTCACTTTATTGAACTTTGTTGTCAGCGCAAAATTCCTCTTTTATTTTTGCAAAACATCAGCGGTTTTATGGTGGGAAAAAAGTATGAAAATGAAGGTATTGCAAAAGCAGGTGCAAAGCTTGTGATGGCAGTAGCTTGTGCAGCAGTTCCTAAAATTACGGTCATTATTGGAGGAAGTTTTGGGGCCGGTAATTATGGTATGTGTGGCAGAGCTTATAGCCCTCGGTTTTTATGGATGTGGCCCAATGCTCGTATTTCAGTCATGGGAGGAGAACAAGCTGCAAGTGTTTTAACTGAAGTGAAAAAAGAGGATTTAAAAGACACTGAGAAAGAGATTTTTAAAAAGAAAATTTTAGACCAATATGAAGAGCAAGGTCATCCCTATTACGCTACTGCAAGGTTATGGGATGATGGGATTATTGATCCATTGGATACTCGTCAAGTTATCGCTTTAAGTCTTTTTACAGCCTTAAATGCTCCCTTTTCACCCACCCAATTTGGCATTTTTAGATTTTGAGGAGACGAAATGGACGAAGACGAAGAAGTTCTTTTTTCAATTGATGAAGATAAAATCGCAAAGCTTACCTTGAATCGCCCTGAGGTTCATAATGCTCTTGATGAAGACTCTATTCATAAAATTAGAGAGTTCCTTAAAGTACTTTATGAAGATCCCACTGTTCGTGCCCTGGTTGTTGTTGGGAACGGTAGCAGTTTTTGCTCAGGAGCGGATCTTCATTGGATGGAGAGAGCTTCAGAGGTTACAGAAGCTGAAAATGTGCAGGATGCTAATTTGCTTTTTTCGATGTTATCTTCTTTTAACTCTCTTCCTATTCCCGTTTTAACTTATGTGCATGGACTTGTTATGGGTGGGGGGATTGGAATTATAGGGTGTTCTGACATTGTTATTTCAGACTCTAAAACGGTTTTTGGTTTTCCCGAAGTCAAGCTTGGCCTTGCTCCTGCCATTATTTCACCCTATGTGTTAAAAGGAATTAATTCACGTTTAATTCGACGCTATTTCCTCACAGGAGAGAACTTTGATGCCACAAAAGCCCTTCAAATAGGGCTTATTCATGAGATAGTTGACGCTGAGTCTCAAGAGGAAGCTTTAGCTCCTTTTTTGCGACAGATTCTGATCGCAAGCCCAATTGCCTTACGTCAAACAAAGAAACTTCTTTCTCAATTAGCTCCAAGTATTGGTGAAAAAGAGCAACAGATAACTGTTGAAACAATAACCAGACTCCGTCGTTCAGAAGAGGGTATACAAGGAATTAAAGCTTTTTTAGAAAAAAAGTCTCCTCCGTGGATCTCTGAAAGATTTAAGGATGATTAAATCTGTCCTCATTGCCAATCGTGGAGAGATTGCATGTCGTATTATAAAAACAGCACGAAAACTAGGTATCCGAACTGTTGTCGTTTATTCAGATGTTGATGCCCATTCAAAAGCTGTTCAAAGCGCAGATGAAGCTTATCCCATTGGTCGTGCTCCAGCCTTAGAAAGTTATTTAAATGTGCCTCTTATTCTTGCTGTAGCAAAACAAGCTAAAGTTGAAGCTATTCATCCCGGTTACGGATTTTTGTCTGAAAATGGGGATTTTGCTAAAGCCTGTAGTGATGAAGATTTTGTATTTATAGGCCCTTCCTCCAAGAGTCTACAAGATATGGGATCAAAAAAATGCGCTAAAGAAATTGCCAAAGAGCTAGGTATTCCCATCATTCCTCAGTGTGAGGAAATTCTAAAGCCATCAACCATAGGGTATCCCCTTGTGATTAAGGCAGTCATGGGTGGTGGTGGCAAGGGAATGAGAGTTGTTAAATCAGTACATTTCTTTGAAAAAGCGCTTCAAGCCTGCCAGCGAGAAGCTAAAGCTGCTTTTGGGAAAGAAGAAGTCTTTCTAGAAAAATATGTTCCTGATGCGCGGCATATTGAGATTCAAATTTTTGGGGATGCACATGGAAATCTCGTTCATCTCTTTGAAAGAGACTGTACTCTTCAAAGACGTCATCAAAAAATTGTTGAAGAAGCACCTTCCTCTCTTCCATTAGAGCTTAAAAATAAACTTTATAAGGCAGCTCTTACTCTTGGAAAGGCAATTCACTATGAAAATGCTGGAACAGTTGAGTTTCTTGTGGACAGGAAGGGTAATTATTTTTTTATGGAAATGAATCCTCGCCTTCAGGTTGAACATCCTGTGACAGAAACGATTACAGGACTTGATCTTGTAGAGTGGCAGTTTCGTGTTGCCTCAAAGGAAAAACTTCCCCTGATGCAGGAAGAAATATTAGCTAAAGGGCATGCCATTGAGCTTCGTCTTTATGCAGAGGATCCTGCTCATAACTTCAAACCTGCAACGGGAGAAATATGGACAAGATCTTTTCCAACTCTTGGGCGTATAGATACGGGTTTGAAAGAATTTGATAAGGTTACCTCTTATTATGATTCACTTTTAGCCAAACTTATTGTGGAAGGGGATTCTCGGGAAGAGGCATTGAAAAAAGCAAGCCGTGCTCTTGCGCAATGGGAAGTTTTAGGTGTGCAGACAAACGCCTTCTTTTTAAAAAACCTTCTTCAAGATAAACAAGTTATCCAAAATGAAATTGATGTGGATTTTATTGATCACCATATTTCTATGATAACAGCAATTCAAAATCCTCCTGACAATGTTTATGTGGCTGCGTCTCTTATAAAGATTCTTTCTAAAAATAATCCTAAAGCGTCTCCTTGGGAGCAAAAAGTGCATTGGCGTCTTGAAGGATACGTTCCTTTTGATTTTGAATGGGTTTGCGGTGAGGAAAGACGAAAACTATCGCTTACCTATACCCTTAAAGGATGGGTTCTTAATTCATCTCAACCTTTAAAAGCGTCGCTCTCAGAAAATATTCTCTTCTTTTCAGATTTGCGCATTCCTTATTGGAAAAGAGATGAAAAAATATCCCTTTTTTATGAGGGCATTAATTATAATCTGATCCCTCATGTCAGTGAGACCTTTCAAGGAGTTGCTCAGAAAAGAGAAGCCCACCTAAAAGCTCCTTTGACTGGAAAAGTTATTTTAAATCTCGTTTCTGAAGGTGACTGGGTTAAGGCAGGACAACCTTTGTTGATTTTGGAGGCAATGAAAATAGAACATACCATCGTTGCACCACGGGATGGAAAAATAAAGCGGCTCTTTTATAGAGAAGGAAACATCGTTGAAGAAGGAACAGATGTTCTTGATATGGGAGAAAAAGAATGATTTACCCATCAAAAGTTAAAATCGTAGAAGTTTCTCCTCGTGATGGCTTACAAGCTGAAAAAGTAACTGTACCGGTTGCCTCACGTATTCAATTTATTAACCTTCTTTCCGATGCCGGGTTTAAGACCATCGAAGTAGGCAGTTTTGTCTCTCCCAAATGGGTTCCTAACATGGAGGGGAGTGATAAAGTTTATCAAGGCATTACAAAAAAAGAAGGGATCAATTATTCTATTTTGATCCCTAATTTTAAAGGATATGAGGCAGCTCTTGAAAATAAAGTGGATTCAATTGCTGTTTTTACAGCGGCTTCTGAGACTTTTTGTCAAAAAAACATTAATTCTTCCTTAAAGGAAAGTCTGGAAAATTTTAAAACTTTTGTTCCCGATGCCAAGAAAAACGGTTTGTGGGTGCGAGGCTATATTTCCTGTGCTATTGCCTGTCCTTATGAGGGATTTATATCGCCTAAAAAGGTTCATGAGGTAGCTTTAGAGCTTCTCTCCATGGGATGTGATGAAATTTCATTAGGTGATACCATAGGCGTTGGAACGCCTCTAAAAGTTAAACACCTGATTAAGGGAATACCAGTTCCCTTAGAAAAATTAGCAGTGCATTTTCATGATACCTATGGTCAAGGGATTGCTAATATTTACGCTGCTCTTTTGGAAGGAATTTCCATCGTTGATTCTTCTGCTTCCGGTCTTGGAGGATGTCCTTATGCTCCAGGGGCCTCAGGAAACGTAGCTACTGAAGATGTCATTTACCTTTTGCAAGGTCTTGGGATCGAAACGGGAGTCGATCTGTCAAAACTCCTTAAAGCTTCACTTTTTATTGATGACGTTCTTAAGAAAGAAACATCTTCCAAGGCTTCTAAGGCTTTACGGATTGATAAGATCAACCTTCATAGGAGTTATTTTGAAAAATAAAAACTTAATAGAGCTCAAAAATATTTCAAAAATCTACCCTGGGAGAGACATTCCAACTCTTGATAATCTTTCGCTAAACATTCAAGAAGGGGAGAGTTTGGTTCTTATTGGCTCTTCAGGGTCAGGGAAAACAACCCTCCTTAAATTGTTAAATGGACTTGAGACACCGACCTCTGGCTCGATACAGATCAAGGGGAAAGATATTAATTCTTATGATATTCTTGATTTACGCAGATCGTTCTTTGGGTACGTTTTCCAAAAAATAGGATTATTTCCTCATATGACCGTAAAAGAGAATATTAATATCGTCTTACGTTTGACAAAAAAATCTCCAAAATTTTGTGAAAAAAGAGTTTGTGAACTTTTGGACTTTATTCGGCTTTCTCCTGATCTTTATTTGGATCGCTATCCTGATGAGCTTTCAGGAGGGGAACAGCAACGTGTGGGTGTTGCAAGAGCGCTTGCAATGGATTCGGAGTGTCTGTTAATGGATGAGCCTTTTGGCGCTTTAGATGCGGTGACAAGATGTGAGTTACAAGATGAAATAATCCGTCTTAAAGAGGAATTTAAAAAAACGATTGTATTTATTACTCATGATATCTCAGAAGCTTTTAAACTTGGCGATCGAATTGCGGTTATGCAAAAGGGAAAAATTGAACAGATCTCTTCCAAAGAAACCTTATATGGATCCCCCAAAACCCCTTTTGTGGAACAATTAGTTCAAACAGGATTAGGAGTTTAAGGAGGAGTGGCCATCGAATTTATTTACTTTTTAAACGAGAACTTTTCCTCTCTCCTTCAAAAAACTTTTGAGCACATTAATCTTGTTGCGGCTTCACTTCTTTTTGCTTCCGTCATTGCGATTCCTCTTGGAATTCTCATTGTACGCTTTCCAGCAATACGTACCCTTCTCCTAAAGACAGGAAGCGTTTCCCAAACCATTCCGAGCTTAGCTATGCTCGCTTTGCTGGTTCCTGTTTTGGGATTAGGGTTTATGCCAACTATACTTGTTCTGACCTTTTATGCCATTTATCCTATTTTAAGAAACACCTATACGGGCCTTCAAAATATTCCTCTTGAGTATTTGGAGGCGGCAGAGGGATTAGGATTTTTAAGTTTTCAAAAATTAGTGTATGTAGAACTTCCTCTGGCTTTTCCCATGATTATTTCAGGCTTGCGCCTTGCAACAGCAACAACCATTGGCATTGCAACGATAGCTGCTTTTATTGGTGCTGGAGGGTTGGGAGACTTTATTACTCAAGGATTGGCTTTAAATGACTCGAGCCTTATTCTCCTGGGAGCGATTCCCACTGCACTCTTGGCTTTGATTTTTGATTATGGGATTTCACGGTTTGAAAATTATCTTTATCGCCGTAAACAAAAAACAACAAGTGCTTCAAAGTGGAAATACAAATATCTTCTCTTGGGAGGAACGGGACTTCTATTTTTAGGAGGCTATTTCTTTCTAAATCTTCAAAGGAATAACGAATCACAATTTATTATTATTGGCAGTAAAAATTTTCCAGAGCAAAATATCTTAGCTGAAATAATGGCACAGCTCATAGAAGATAAAACCTCTCTGAAAGTTATCCGAAAGTTTAATTTAGGATCGACAGCTATTGTGCATCAAGCGCTTTTAAATGGTGAAATTGACCTTTACCCAGAATACGTTGGAACGGCTTACTTGACGGTTCTTAAGGAGCCCTGGGATGGTACTCAAAAAGATCTTTTTACAAAGGTCAAAGAAAGTTACAAAAATATATTTAGTCTCAGATGGTTAGCTCCTTTTGGTTTTTCCAATTCTCAATCTTTAGCGGTGAGAAAAGATTTTGCTGAGGCGAATAATCTCAAGTGTTTGAGTGATCTAGTGCCTCTTTCAAAGAATTTAAGTGTGGCAGCGCCTCCTGAATTTCTTAAACGCCCAGATGGATTGCTCAATTTAAAAAAATTCTACGGATTTAACTTTAGGAATATTATTCAGGTTAGTCCTACACTGATGTATGTAACTATAAAACATCAAAAAGCAGATATCATTGCCTCCTTTACAACGGATGGAAAGCTAAAAAGTTCTAATTTAATGATCCTAAAAGATGACAAAAATATTTATCCTTCCTATCAAGCTGCTCCTGTTTTGCGAGAGGCCATTCATTTAAAATACCCTCAGATTGAAAAAGCCCTATCACCAATATTTGGTGTTATTTCGGAACAAAAAATGATAGACTTGAACTCTAAAGTAGAGGAGCAAGAGCAATTGCCTTCAGCTGTTGCTCGTGAATTTCTTAGAGAAAATCACTTCTTTTCTGAAAAATAAAACCAATTTGTTTATGAATATTTAATATTTTGCATTTATTATGTTATTTCTCAGAGTGGCGATCGAAATCGAAACTAAGTATAAGGAAGTTACGAAAATTGAAAGCTGTCAACGTACCAAAGAAATTTGAGTCTATTTTTAAAAAAGCTGAGAATATTGTTCAGGGATTTTTTGAAAAAAAAGAATTTGATGTCTCTCAAGGAAAGATTGAAATTTCAGGAGAACGTTATCTCTTCGTTCGTGCAGCTTCACTTTCTTTTGACTTTTTTGAATGTATCCTTAACCTTTATAAAGGTAAAAATAAAAAAGTCGCGCAAAACTTCACTCGAAAACTTCTTTTTGATATGGCGCATGCCATTGGTGTGAAGGATGCAGAGCACTTTCATAAGGAATGGAAATTAAAGACTCCTCTTGAGAAAATTTCAGTTGGCCCCCCACACTTTGCTTATACAGGATGGGCCTTTGTTGAATTGTTGGAGGATTCTAATCCTACTCCTGATAAAAATTTTTACCTTTCTTATAAACATCCCCATTCCTTTGAAGCCGATGCTTGGTTAAAAGCGGGTAAAAAAAGTGACGTGCCTGTCTGCTTTATGAATGCGGGGTATTCTTCAGGATGGTGTGAACAAAGCTTTGGTATTCCCCTTATTTCAACAGAAATTACTTGTCGAGCAAAAGGGGATAAGGAATGTACATTTATAATGGCTCATCCTTCTAAAATGAAGGAATATATTGCTCACTTTCTTAAGAAAAACCCTGAAATTGTAGAGTATGCAACTAACTATGAAATTCCTGATTTTTTTAGGTTAAAAGAGGCACAGCTCACCTTGAGAGATGTTAACTCACGTTTATTTGAATCTAATAAACAACTGAAAATTCAAACAAAGGCTCTTGAAGAAAAGGCTCGCTCAATTTCGTTTCTCAATGAAATGGGTGAAAACTTTACAAGCGCGCGTTCAAGTGATGAAATTTATGCAATTTGCATACAATATACCCAAAAAATGTTTCCCAATTTTAAGGGGATCATTTGGACCTATTCTAAAACAAAGAATAAACTTGAAGCAACTGCCCAATGGGGTCATGAAAACCCTCTTGAAAAACTTCATATTCCTGCTGAAGCTTGTTTGTCCTTTCAAAAAAGAACAATTCAGATATCTCGTTGTTCCCACTCTCGCTATAAGAATGAGGGCTATATCTGTCTTCCTATTTTATCAAGTGATGAAGTCTATGGCGTTTTATCCATCACTTTTGGTTTTCAAATGCTTTCGCACACCGAGCAAGATTTGATGGCACAAATCACCCGAAGCCTTGCGCTTGCACTTACCAATTTAAAGTTACGAGACTCTCTTTATGAAATGTCCATTCGTGATTACATGACAGGTCTTTATAACAGGCGGTATATGGAAGAAATGTTGTCTAAGGCTCTTGCCAATGCCAAACGTAAAGAATCAAGCCTTGGGCTTATTATGTTGGATATCGATTATTTCAAAAATTTTAATGACACTTATGGGCATGAAATGGGAGACCTTATTTTAAAAAAAATAGGTGAATCTTTGAAAAGTGAGTTTCGTGAAGGTGACATTTTATGCCGTTTTGGAGGAGAAGAATTTTTGATTATTCTTATTGATTCGTCAGAAAAAATGACCTTAAAACGAGCAGAAAGTTTGCGAAAAGATGTACAAAATCTTCGTGTCCCCATTGGTTCACAAGAATTAAAACAGCTCACTATATCTTTAGGCGTAGCGACATTTCCAGAGAATGGAGAGACAGAGAAAGATCTTTTCCATGCAGTGGATATGGCTCTTTATCAAGCCAAAGAGAAGGGACGTAATTGTATTTGTGTTGCGTAGGTTTAACTTTCACTTTCCTTAAAAATCCGCTATTCTCTTTCAAATTATCATTTGATCATGATCGCATAGAAAAAAATAAAAAATGGAATTTGATCCCGCTCTTTTAGCACGCATTCAATTTGCTTTTACTATAAGTTTTCATATTCTTTTTCCCTCTTTGACAATTGGGCTGGCTAGTTGGCTTGCCTTCGTTGAAGGCCTTTGGCTTAAAACAGGAAATGAAACCTATAGAGATATTTATAAGCTCTGGGTCAAAATTTTTGCTGTTACTTTTGGAATGGGTGTTGTTTCAGGGGTGGTGATGTCCTATCAATTTGGAACAAACTGGTCCGTTTTCTCTGATAGGACGGGAAGTGTTTTAGGCCCTTTACTAGCTTTTGAAGTCTTAACAGCCTTTTTTCTCGAAGCGTCCTTCCTTGGGGTTATGATTTTTGGGTGGGACAGGGTTACGCCCAGAATGCATTTTCTTTCTACAGTTATTGTGGCTTCTGGAACAGTGATCTCCGCTTTTTGGATTCTCTCAGCGAATAGTTGGATGCAAACTCCAACAGGTTATGAGATAGGAGCTGACAATCTTTTTCTTCCCTTAAATTGGGTAGATATTATTTTCAATCCATCTTTTCTCTATCGACTTTTCCATATGGTGACAGCAGCTTACCTTACAACGGCCTTTTTTGTTGGAGGTATTGGCGCTTGGTATTTTTTAAAGAAACGACATCTTAAACAGGCTAGAATTATGGTGGGCATGGCCATGTTCATGGCTGTTTTTGTCTCTCCAATTCAAATTTTTTTAGGCGATCTCCATGGGTTAAATACATTCAAATATCAACCACAGAAAATAGCAGCCATCGAAGCTATATGGGATACAGGGAAAGACGTCCCCTTTGTTTTGGTGGGTTGGCCGGATGAGAGAACAGAAACCACCCAATTTGCGGTGACAATCCCTTATCTTACAAGTTTGCTTCTTACCCACGAAGTGGGAGGGGAGTGCCGTGGATTGAAGTCATGGCCCAAAAGTGAAAGGCCTCCGGTCCTTCCTGTTTTTTGGTCTTTTAGGATTATGGTAGGGATTGGGCTTCTTATGCTTCTGACGGGTCTTATGGCAATCGTATTGTACTTTCGAAATCAACTTTTTACCCAAACTTGGTTTCAGTATTGGTGTCTTTTCATGACCCCATCTGGTTTTATTGCGGTGCTTGCTGGTTGGTTTGTCACGGAAATTGGGCGTCAGCCTTATATTGTTTATGGACTGATGCGTACCTTGGAGGCCCGTTCTCCAGTCATAGGGCAACATGTTTTTCTTTCTCTCGTTGCCTTTATATTTGTTTATACCTTTGTGTTTGGAACTGGAATTTACTATATCGCTAAGCTTATCCGAAAAGGGCCCAGTTCAAAGGAGAAGAAAGAAGATATTTATGGATCGCATGGTCTCAAAACACCACGATTATAGGGGAGGCTATCAGAATGTTCGATTTTTCACCTTTTTTAAATTTACCTCTTCTGTGGGGAGGAATCATTGCTCTTGCTGTCTTTCTGTATGTTTTGCTTGATGGATTTGATTTAGGAGTTGGTATCCTCTTTCCTTTTGCTCCTAGTGAAGATTGTCGTCACAAAATGATGAATTCGGTGGCTCCTTTTTGGGATGGAAATGAAACCTGGTTAGTCTTAGGAGGAGGGGGGCTCTTCGCAGCCTTTCCTCTGGCCTATTCTATTTTGTTTCCCGCTCTTTATATTCCTCTCATCATAATGCTTTTGGGACTTATTTTTAGAGGCGTTGCTTTTGAATTTCGTTTTAAAGCCAGTGTCGAGACACGAAAATTATGGGATTACTCCTTTCATTTTGGCTCGCTTATAGCTGCTTTTTTTCAAGGGATGATCTTAGGTTCATTTGTAGAAGGTATTTCTGTGCAGGGGCGAGGTTTTTCTGGAGGACCTTTTGATTGGTTGAGCTCATTTTCTTTAATGACGGGCCTTGCCCTTGTTTTTGGTTATGCCCTTTTAGGAGCAACGTGGATTGTCATGAAGACAGAGGGAATTTCGCAGGAATGGGCACGAAAAGTAGCTCTTTATGTTTTAATCTATATAGCGGGTTTTATGGGTTTAGTGAGTTTATGGGTTCCCTTTTTAAATGAAGAAATTTTTAGAAGATGGTTTAGCCTTCCCAATCTTGCCTATCTTTCTCCCATTCCCATCCTAACCGCTGGTACCTTTCTTGCTCTTTATTGGAGCCTTTCAAAGAAAAGAGAGCTTCTTCCTTTTTTCTTATCTCTTTTCCTCTTTACTCTTGGCTATATGGGGCTTGTCATAAGTTTATGGCCTTGGATTGTGCCCTATACCATTCCTTTGTGGAAAGCTGCAGCGGATACCCGTTCTCTTTCTCTGATGTTAGTCGGGGTTGTTCTTTTTCTACCCTTTGTTTTGGGATATACCTTCTATTCCTATTACGTCTTTCGTGGCAAAGCTACATCTCAGGAGTGGTATTAAGATGAGCGAAACTAAATTAAAGCCGTGGCTTTGGTTTTTGGGCTTATGGATTGCTAGTTTATCCTGTACTTTTTTTGTGGTTTATGGGTTGAAACGGCTTATAAAACTAATAAGTTAAGAAAAGAGGAGATAACACTGAATTTTAATTGGAAAAAAATAAAAATTCCTCTTCTTGGCATTGCAGTGCTTATGATTATTGTTGTGATTTCAGTCGTCATGATGTTTTTGAATTATAAGAAAAATCATAACTACTTAGAGCTTTATGGTAACGTGGATATTCGTCAAGTTGACCTTGGGTTTCGCGTGAGCGGCCGCCTTCAGAAAATGCTTGTTGAAGAAGGAGATCAAGTTAAGCAAGGCGACCTTTTAGCCGTTCTAGATAAGGCGCCTTATGAGGCAGACCTTGCTTCTGCTAAGGCAGCGCTGGCTCAAGCAGAAGCAAACTATTTGAAGTTACAACATGGAAGTCGGCCTCAGGAAATTGAAGAAGCCCGTGCCCTTGTGCATGAGAAACAAGCTTCTCTAACGAATGCGGATCTTATTTTTGCACGGCAGCAGGAACAAATTAAAATTGGAGCTTCTTCTCAACAGAACTATGATGATGCCTTTGCACAAAAAAATGAAGCAGAGGCTCAGTTAAAAAGTGCTCAAGAAAGCTTGGATCTTGCAGAAGAAGGGTTCCGTCAAGAGGATATTCAAGCAGGAAAAGCAGCTATGGAAGTCGCCAAGGCTCAACTTGAATCTGCTAAAATCAATTTAACAGACACGGAAATCTGTTCTCCTTCTGATGGGATCATTCTCACCCGTGTGCGAGAGCCAGGGGCGATTATTGCTCCCCAATCCATCATCTATACTCTTACGCTCCATAAACCTGTGTGGATTCGTGCTTATGTTTCTGAAACTGACTTAGGGAGCATCAAACCTGGTATGGAAGCTTTAATTTACACGGATGCGGATCCTGACAATCCTTTTAAAGCCAAAATCGGATTTATCTCCCCCACGGCTGAGTTTACGCCCAAGACTGTTGAAACGCCTGAACTGCGCACGGATTTAGTTTATCGTCTTCGACTCTATGTGGACGATCCAAAAGGGAAACTGCGACAAGGCATGCCTGTTACAGTTGAGTTGGATGTCAAAGAGTAAAGACGCCATTCGCATCGTCTCTCTGGGTAAAATCTTCCCCGGTGCCAAAAAAGCCGCTCTTGATAATATTAATGCAGTGATTCGCCCGGGCATCATAACTGGATTGATTGGTCCGGATGGAGCAGGAAAGACAACCCTTCTAAGGCTCATGGCAGGCCTTCTATTACCAAGTCATGGTAAGGTCAATGTTTTTGGACTGGATACGGTTCAGGATGCAGAAAGGCTACATGATATCACAGGCTATATGCCTCAAAAATTTGGGCTTTATGAGGATTTAACAGTTATCGAAAACCTTAATCTTTATGCAGCTCTTCATGGAATTTCTGAGGAAGAAAAACCAGAAGTTTTTGATAAAATGCTTCACTTTACGTCTCTCAGACCTTTTATTACTCGACTTGCAGGAAATTTATCAGGAGGAATGAAGCAAAAACTAGGCCTTGCTTGTTCTCTTTTAGGAAAGCCAAAGGCTCTCCTTTTAGATGAGCCGAGTGTGGGGGTGGATCCAGTTTCACGGCGGGAATTGTGGAAGATGGTCAGTGATCTTGCGGCAGAAGGTATATGTGTTGTGTGGTCCACATCTTATCTCGATGAAGCAGATAGATGCAGTGAAATTCTTTTATTAAATGAGGGAAAGCTTCTTTTTTACGGTCCGCCAAAAGATTTAACAAAGCAAATGAAAAAAAGGCGCCGAGAGGTAACCGGATTTGAAGAGGCCTTCATTGAAATTCTTGGAGGAAGTCATAAGGGAGAATCGGTTTTAGCAAAGCATATGTCTTCAAAAATAGTTAAGGATGTTCCCCCTATTCAAGCCAAAAATTTGACGAAGAAATTTGGAGATTTTATAGCAGCACGGGATATTTCTTTTACTATTAAACAAGGAGAAATTTTTGGGCTTTTAGGCCCTAACGGCGCTGGTAAATCGACTATTTTTAAGATGTTATGTGGTCTCTTGCAACCCACCGAAGGTCGCGCACTCGTTTCGGGTTATAGTTTGAAAACGGCATCTTCTGAAGCTCGCTCGCATATTGGTTATATGGCTCAAAAATTTTCTCTTTATAGTGATTTAAGTGTGAAAGAGAATTTAAATTTTTTCTCAGGAGTTTATGGACTTATGGGCCGTCATCGGCAAACACAAATGGAGCAAATGATTTCTATATTTGATCTTGTTCCTTACCTGGGCGAAAATGCAGGACTGCTTCCTCTGGGTTTTAAACAAAGATTGGCTCTGGCGTGCTCCTTAATGCATGAGCCAGATGTTCTCTTTTTAGATGAACCTACCTCGGGTGTGGATCCTCTTGTACGAGAAGAATTTTGGAATCACATTCAGGGGATGGCTGCAAAGGGAGTCACAATTATGGTGACAACCCATTTTATAGAAGAAGCTGAGTATTGTGATCGCATTGCCCTAATTTATGGGGGAAATAGTATTGCTTCAGGAACACCGATGGTATTGAAAGAAATGGTGAGATCAAAGGCATTGCCAAAGCCAACCCTTGAAGATGCCTTTATCACCTTGATTGAACAATTTGATCAAAGGGGATCTTTATGAAGCATTTTTCTTTCTTCCGTTTTTTGGCTTACTTTAGAAAAGAGGGTAAGCAAATTATAAGAGATCCCAGTACCTTTCTTATTGCTTTTGTACTTCCGTTAATAATGATGTTTATTTTTGGCTATGGAGTGTCCTTAGATGCAGACAATGTTCCCCTGGGACTTCTTGTGGAAGATACCTCTCCCACAGCTAGAAGCCTTGAGAATGCGTTTCTGGGTACAACTTATTTTGATGTGAAGACAAGCTATAATCGATCGGCAATTGAGGAAGATCTTACGGGCGGTCGTGTCCGCGGTATTGTTGTGATTTCTCAGGACTTTTCCAAAAATTTACTGAATGGAGTAGAGACTCCTCTCCAGGTTCTGCTTGATGGAAGTGAACCCAATACAGCACGTTTTGTTCTTAATTATGCTGCAGGTGTGGTAAATAATTGGGTAAAACAACAAAATGATGAAAGAAAATCGTTTCTTGTCCCTCCTCTTGTTGCGGTGCCGCGTATTTGGTTTAATGACTCATTGGAAAGCCGTTATGTTTTGCTTCCCGGATCGATTGCTATCATTATGACCCTCATTGGAACTCTTCTCACGGCTCTCGTTGTGGCTCGTGAATGGGAAAGAGGAACCATGGAAGCTATCATGGCCACTCCCCTTCGTATTTCTGAAATGTTGCTTGCCAAGTTAGTGCCCTATTATCTTCTCGGTATGTGTGCCATGATACTGTGTGTTTTTCTTACAGTCATCTTGTTTCAGGTTCCCTTTCGGGGATCTTATTTTATCCTTTTTATCTCAACGTCTATATTTCTTCTTGCCGCCTTAGGTATTGGGCTTGTTGTGTCTTCTACAACACGTAATCAATTTGTCGCGAGTCAAATTGCCATTATTATTGGATTTTTGCCAGCATTTATGCTTTCAGGATTTATTTTTGAAATCAGTTCAATGCCTTGGATTATCCAGATGATGACCTATATTTTTCCTCCGAGGTATTTCGTTACCATTTTGCAGAGTAGTTTTTTAAGTGGAACAACATGGGCTCTTGTTCTTCCGAGCCTTCTCGTAATGTCTCTTATTGCAAGTCTCTTTCTTGGGATTTCAGCGCTTAAAATGGTAAAGAGAATAGATTGAATATGAAAAAGAAAATAAAAAATATCTGGTTGCCAATTAGGACACTTATTATTAAGGAAATTCTTGCCGTTTGGCGGGATAAAAAAAGTCGGATCACACTGGTTGTTCCACCGCTTACTCAATTGATTATTTTATCACACGCAGCAACTTTAGACGTTAACAACATTTCTATTGGAATTTTTAACCAGGATAGTGGCTGGTATAGTCAGGAGCTCACCCAAAGAATAAAAGGCTCTCCTTATTTTAAGCATGTTTATGAGTATAAAAAACCGCAAAGTATAAGAGAGTCTATTAATAAACAAGAAGTGATTGTAGCTCTTCAACTTCAACCTAATTTTTCTAAACTTGTGGCTGAGAGGAATACTGCACCTGTTCAAGTCATTTTGGATGGTCGAAAATCAAATGCTTCCCAAATTGTCTTTGGATATCTGAACCAAATTTTTCAATCTTATAATCAAGATATCTTAAAGGAACAAGGGATTGACGTGCCTGAGCCAATCAACCTTCAATATAGGGCATTTTTTAACCCCAATATTGAGTACATTTATTTTACAGTTCCTTCTTTAGTTGCTATTTTAAGTATGATTCTGGCTTTAATGGTGACAGCCATGTCCGTCTCCCGTGAGAGAGAAAACGGAACCTTTGATCAATTGCTGGTTTCTCCCCTTCAGCCTTGGCAAATTCTGGTGGGGAAAATGATGCCAGCTATGATGATTAGTATTGGTGAAAGTACGCTTTTGATGGTTGCCGTGTTGCTCCTGTATAATATTCCCTTTAAAGGTTCTCTTATTCTACTTTATTTTAGCATGATTATTTTTTTGTTTTCTATTGTGGGAATTGGCCTTTTTATCTCTTCCATTTGTAAAACCCAACAGCAATCTATTTTGGGGACCTTTGTTTTTATGACACCCACCATGCTTCTTTCCGGTTATGCCACACCTATTGAGAATATGCCTCCTTGGCTTCAACCAGTTACAAACATTTTCCCCATCAAGCACTTTTTTATCATCATTCGCGGTATTTTTTTAAAAGATATGCCCACTCTAGAGGTTTTAAGGTATAGTTGGCCCATGGCCCTCATTGCTCTTTTCACCCTGACCCTTGCAGGTTGGATGTTTAAAAGACGTTTAGAATAAAGGAGGAGGAGCATAGCGAGGAGCTTGAAGGCCTTTCTCGAGCCACTCCATAGCTGCTTCCATATTTTGATGTTCATAGCTCTCTAAATGGGCCATAAGCTGATAAGCGATGGCTGTAGGATGCTTTTCTATAAGTTGTTTTAAGGCGGCTCGTGTTTCTCCCCAAAGTTTTGCCTTCAGACCTGTGCGGGCTAATAGTAAGAGACTTTCTGGATTTTTTGGATTTTTCTTCACAAATTCTTTTATTTTTTCAAAGGCAACTCCCTCATTTTTGGGAGAGAGAATTTTCAAATAAAGATCTCCTAAAGTTTGTGTAGGGGCCTGATTCCAAGTTGCTTGCAGAATGCTTAAGGCTTGAGCATGATGACCTTGTTCGTGGAGTAGTTCGGCGAGCATTTCAGATGCTTGAGTAAGGCTTGGATTTAAATAATGAGCTTGGCGGAGATAAGTTTCCTTTTGCTCTTGCGAAATTTTAGGTTGAAGAGCTTCCTGATGTTCAATATAGGCCAATTGTTTTTTACTTTGATCTTTTGTGATATGGCCTAAATCGTCCAAGCGAAGAGCTATTTTTTCAGCATCAATAAATTTTTTCTGTTTATGTGCTAGGGCTAGAAAGTGCTTAAGAACCCAAGGAGAAGAGCTGAAATCTTTTTCAGCACGTTTTAAAAGGTCATAAGCCCTATTAAAGTCTCCATACTTGATAGCCGAGCGGATCTGTCCTTTAAATCCTAAAAAGAAGGTAGAAGGCTGAGCAATGAGGGCCATAAAGCATTGTTCTGCTTCTAAATGATGTTTTGTTTTTTCGAAGATATTTCCAGCAATCCAGAGAAAAAAAGGATTTTTTTCAAGCCTTTTTCTCATTTTTTGAGTTAATTCAAGGGCCGTATTAAAATTTTCAGCTTCATAGGACGTTAAAAGGTTTAATAATTCCGTTTCTACATTGTTTTCTTGTAACTTTTTATAATGATTTGCCCATTTTGAGGGAAGATTAATAAGCCATAAAATAGTGTACCCCATAAAGAGAAGGATAGACATGAGAAAAATCAAAATGATAAAAGCTAAAATGGCGGAAAGTTGAATATTGTAGCCAAACCATATCAGCTCTAATGAACCTGGATTTACAAGATAAACGATGCCGAGAAATCCAAAGAAGATAGCTGTGACAATAAAGAAAAGAAGCCATTTCATCAAGTTTGTCCTTGAGCGAGTTTTATCAGCAGATGTTTATAGAGTATTTCAACCTTAAGTCGTTCTTGAACTTTTTTCATCCAAGGTGAAAAGTGAATTTTTTCATCCTCTGGGAGTTTGTCAAATAAATTCAAAACCTCAGAGACATTCTTTTCATATATAGCCTTTTCAATCTTTTTGGGAGAGCTTGTTTCTGAAACCTTTTCCTTATCAATTTTCTTAATCTGAATAAGAGATTTTAAACGAGATTTTAACCGCTCCCAAAGAGATTTTGATTTAACGGAAGCAGAAGGTAAGGAAGATTGAAGTTCAGCATAGGTTGGACAATTGGATATGGTGGAGAGTTCAAGGAGCAAATATGGTGTCTCCCCACTGGGATGTTTTTGAAGATAAGTTTTAAAGGTAGATAAAGGTATCCAGCCTTCTAATACACCTTCCAAAAGTTGTATGGTAATGAGTTGTTGAGGAGACTCATGTGTGTTTTTTTGAGTAACTTCTATAGTCTTTTTTTCCCCTTCTACGGTTTTAGCTATTTCAGTATGGGGCTTAGAGTTTTCAATTTTAACTTGAACTTGTGGAAATTTTAGAGTTTTATCTTTGCTATATTTCTCCCATAAAACAACAATAGAAAGGAGAAAAAGAATAAACAAGAAAAAATAAATCAAAACTCTTTTAGAAGATTTTAAGATTTGGCTAAAGCGTTTCCAAAATGAGATTTTAGAAGTTTTTTTATTTTCCGTCATCAAAATATCCTAGCATATTGTGTGTTGAAGGATGAGGGCTTATCCAAATTTCTTTCCAAAGAATTTCTTGTGCTTTTTCAGCTATATCATAACTCAAACAGAGAGCTTTATTCAAGGCAATCTCCTTTTCAAGTTTTGAGGTTTTGACAAGATCAACAAAAAGCTCAGTTGTTCTAGGGGAAAAAAATAGCACATGAGATATTTTTTTATTAAAGAAATCAGTTATGAGCGAATTAGAGAAACGTTCAATATAATTGGTTTGATAAACAACCTGACGCTGAGCTTTAAAGCCTAAGGCCCTTAATTCGCGAACTATGTCTCTCTTAATAATTCTGCCAGAGAGATAATATAAAACTCCTTCTTCTGGTAGTGCTTGTTGTACTATGAGATTTTGTAAATCTTTACTGTTTCCACTTGCATTGAATACGGTGGTGAATCCTAACTGATGAGCAAGGGCTGCTGTTTGATCTCCCACAACGTAAAGCGGAACTTTTTTAAGATGATTGCTGTTGTTGAGAGCGCGTAGCGCATTTTTGCTCGTGATTATCAGGGCTTGGGGATTCTCGAGTGGAGGAATGGCAAAGAATATAGGCTCAAAAAGAGGGTAACAAAGAGCTTTTTTTCCAAGCGCTTCCAAATATGAAGCAAGAGGAATAGCATCCTCAAGCGCCCGAATTAAGAGAACGTGGGACATGTGCCCTCTTTGAGAAGTATGTTAGCTGCTTTACAGCCAATTTCTTTGGGGTGAGAAGGTAATCCTTTGTAGGTGACAAAACGCATATTATGACCATTTGGATCGCTGATCATTCCTTTTAAAGTGAGAATCTCTCCTTCAAGGGTGGCATAGGCAGCAATAGGAGTACGACAAGAACCATTGAGAGTTTTCATAAAGGCTCGCTCTGCTGTGACGGCTGCAAAAGTTTCAGAATGGTTTATGGAGGAGAGAAGTTTGAGAAGATTAAAATCCTTTTCGCGACACTGAATCCCAATAGCTCCCTGGGCCACTGCGGGGAGGCAGTCTTCTAGAGATAAAATTTGTGTTATTTCTTCCATTAATCCTAAACGCTTAAGGCCTGCAACGGCTAGAAGGGCTGCATCAACTTCTCCTGTTTTAATTTTTTCGATGCGCGTGTTTACGTTTCCTCTCAATGATGTTGGGGTAATGTGAGGGAATTTATTCAATATATAGGCTTGTCGTCGCAAAGAAGACGTTCCAAAAAGGGCCCCTTTAGGTAAGGTCTCAAGCGAGATTCCTTCCCGTGATATCAAAGCATCTCGTGGATCTTCCCGTTCAAGTATGGCTGGAAAGAGGAGACCTTCTAGGCAATCAACTGTAACATCTTTCATAGAGTGAACAGCAAGATCAATTTCTTCTTTCAGAAGGGCTTGTTCAATTTCTTTGGTAAAAAGAGATTTGCCGCCTAAATCAATAAGGCTCCTGTCCATAATGGTGTCGCCAATGGTTTTGATAGGAATGACCTCAAGGTACCCTTTGAGAAAGGGATGATGTTCCAAAAGTTTACCCATAACTTCTTGAGTTTGAATAAGGGCTAAAGGACTTCCCCGTGTTCCGATGCGAATACTTTTCATAAGATGCGACTTTAACGAGTTCTCTTTCTCTTGCCTAGAGGAGTTGTTTGTGGTTGAAAAAGGAATGATTATTTTAGGCATAGAAACAAGTTGTGATGAAACGGCCGCTTCTCTTGTTACCGAGAGCAAGCAAATTCTCTCGAATGTTGTCTCTTCCCAATTTAAAGATCATAAACCTTTTGGGGGAGTGGTGCCCGAAATTGCGGCGCGAGCTCACCTGGATCATATGGATTGGATTGTAAAAGCCGCTTTTGAAAAAGCGAACCTCACCTTAAATGATATTGATGGGATTGCCGTTGCAGGAGGGCCAGGCCTTATCGGAGGTGTGATTGTAGGCGTTATGATGGCTAAAGGCCTAGCAATGGCTAAAAATCTGCCGTTCATTCCTGTAAATCATCTCGAGGCCCATGCCTTGACGGCACGATTGACCTATGATGTTCCCTTTCCCTACCTTTTGTTACTTGTTTCTGGGGGACACTGCCAGTTTCTAATTGTAGAGGATGTTGGGAATTATACTTACTTGGGAGGTACTTTAGATGATGCCCTTGGGGAATGTTTGGATAAAACTGCAAGGCTTTTGGGATATCCCTACCCAGGCGGGCCTACGATTGAACGGCTTGCTCTTCAAGGGAATCCTAATGTATTTAATTTTCCTAAGCCACTTAAAGGTCAAATGGGATGTGATTTTTCTTTTTCTGGACTTAAAACTGCGGCCAGAAAAGTTATTCTTGAAACGGATAAAACTTCTTCTTACTTTCAAGAAAATTTTTGCGCTTCTTTTCAAAAGGCGATAGGAGAGATTTTGGAAGATCGATTGAAGCATGCCCTCCACATGGCTTTTGAAAAAAGTCCCAAAATCACCAGTCTCGTCATAGGCGGGGGGGTTGCAGCAAATCAATATTTTAAGCACCGTTTGGCTTTATGTGCTGAAAGTTATGGTGTTTCTGTGATATCTCCTCCTATAAATCTTTGTACAGATAATGGAGCTATGATAGCGTGGGCCGGCATTGAAAGATTTAAAAGAAATTTGCTGGGTACCCTATCTTTTTCTCCCCGTCCACGATGGCCGCTCGAAGACTTAAAACATAAAACAGGAGAGTAGTTGAAATGCATCATATCGCTGTTATTGGAGCCGGTGCCTGGGGAACAGCCTTAGCTTTGGCGGTATTTAGAGCCCACTTAAAAACAAGCCTCTGGTCGATTAGCTCTGATGAAGTTGAAGCCATTAATCAACAACATGAAAACGTTTCTCGTCTTCCTGGTATTCCCTTGGACTCCTCATTACGGGCTACAACAGAGCCTAAAGAAATATCTTATGCTGATAGTATTATTTTAGCGCCTCCTGCTCAATTTATGAGAAGCACATGTGCAACGTTTAGCAAAGTTCTCCCGTCCCACGTTCCCCTGATCATTGCCTCAAAGGGAATTGAAAATGGAACGGCTCGATTGATGTCAGAGGTAGTGCGAGAATTCTTCCCCCAAAACCCTCTTCTGGTGTTGTCAGGTCCAAGTTTTGCTAGTGATGTTGCGAAAGAACTGCCAACAGCTGTGACTCTTGCTGCAGAAGATATTTCCCTCAGTAAGAAAATGGCTTCTCTTATGAGTAGTCGATATTTTCGTCTTTATGCATCTGCAGATATCATTGGGGCTCAATTGGGGGGGGCTTGTAAAAACATCATTGCTATTGCTTGTGGTATTGTTGAAGGCCGAGGTTTAGGAGATAATGCTCGGTCCGCACTAGTTGCGCGTGGTCTTACAGAAATTGCAAGGTTAGGGTGTGCTATGGGGGCAAATCTTGAAACCTTTCTTGGACTTTCAGGTGTAGGAGATATTACTCTCACTTCCTTAAGCGCCCAGTCAAGAAATAAGACTTTTGGCCTTTCTGTGGGAAAAGGAGTGAGTCTTAAGGAGTTGCTAGCGAAAAATGGGGTTCTCACGGAAGGGGTTTTTACGGTCTCAGGGACTGTAAAACTGGCAGAAAAATATAAAGTGGAGATGCCAATTACCTTTGCCATGGATACCCTTTTAAATAAGGGGGGAACTCTTGAGATCTTGATCAAAGATCTTCTGTCGCGTCCTTTAACAATTGAGGGGATATAGAATGAATTATTGGCTTATAAAGACCGAGCCTCATGTCTGGTCATGGGCGGATCAAGTAGAGAAAGATGTGACCTTTTGGGATGGAGTGCGAAACTACCAAGCCAGCAATAATTTAAAAGCTATGAAGGTGGGCGATCTTGCCTTTTTCTATCATTCGGGAGAAGAGCGCCGGATCATGGGAATTGTTGAAGTTATAAAACCTTATTACCCTGATCCATCAGATCCCACAGGGCGTTTTGGGATGGTGGATGTTAAGACATGTAAGTCTTTTTCTCATCCAGTTAGTTTGGCCACCATTAAAAAAGATTCTCGCTTCCAGCACTTGAGCTTGGTTCGTCAATCTCGCCTTTCTGTGATGCCTATAGATGAGATTTCATGGGAAATTCTGACGTCTCTTGGAGTCTGATTGAAGGAAATGCTTGCATTTTGAAATTATTTTGTTTATTAAAAGGGTCACTGTTTACAAAAATGAGTGCGTACAATGTTTATACAAACAGAGGAAACACCAAATCCGGCCACATTAAAGTTTCTCCCTGGTCGTATTCTAATGCCAGAGGGAACGGCGGATTTTAAATCTGCGGAAGAGGCTGCCAAATCTCCCCTTGCTTCAAAGCTTTTTGAAATTCAGGGCGTTAGTGGCATTTTTTTCGGAGCGGATTTTATTACTGTTTCTAAGAAAGATTCTGAAGATTGGGCTGTGCTTAAGCCTGAGATTTTAGGAATTATTATGGAGCACTTTATAACGCACCAGCCCTTGTTTTATGGAGAAAGAGTTCCTACATCCAGAAAACATGATGACGATCCTATCTCGGGTCAGATTCAAGAAATCTTAGATACGCGTATCCGTCCCGCAGTGGCTATGGATGGAGGAGATATCGTTTTTGACTCGTTTAAAGAGGGTATCGTGTATGTGCGTATGCAAGGAGCTTGTGCAGGTTGCCCAAGTTCATCGGCCACATTAAAGTCAGGCATTGAAAATATGCTGCGGCACTATGTGCCAGAGGTTCTTGAAGTAAGAGCTATAGAGAGTTAAGGAGTTTATTATGTTGAAACAATCGAAGACTCAAATTTCCCTTATTGTTATTTTGGGATTAATGATTTTAGGCCAGGCTGGCTTTGTTATCTATCAAAACTTTATTCCTGTTTCTGAAGAAATTGTGGCACCTCAGGCCGTTGTTATTGAAAAGAAACCTGTTGTGTTTGCAGGGTCCGCGAAAGCTTTTGGACTTAATCGTTCTCAAGAAAAATACATTCAAGTTGCCAGTGTAAAAGAACTCGGAAAAGTTTTTAACGAGTGCGATTATACCCTTACGAAGGCCAAGAGTGAGGGACAGGTCCCTCGTCTTTTCTTGTCAAAATTACCGCAGGACATGAAACATAAGAAAAAATCGTCCAACTCTGATTTTGTTCAAGTTCTTTTGCCTCACATTTTAAGGGTGAATGAACAGATTTTATCTGATAGAGAACGTCTTTTAGACATGCAAGAACGGAAACAAAATGGCCAACACTTGCGCCATTCAGAGAAAATGTGGCTCAGTAAACTTGCTTCTGAATATCGCTGTAAATCAACGAAAATTGAGTCTTTGTTGATGCACGTTGATATTGTTCCGCCTTCACTTGCGCTTGCTCAAGGTATTCTTGAGACGGGCGGGGGAAGATCTCACGCGGCTTTAAAGAAAAACTCTCCCTTTGGCTATATGGCTACCAAAACAAAAGTGGCCAAATTTGAAAGTCTTCAGCATAGTGTGGAAGCTTATGTAAAAAATCTGAATCGCCACCAAGCCTATAGTGCTTTTCGTAAGGATAGGGCTTCTTTAAGGGCTAAAAATCAGACGTTGTGTGGGCATAAGTTGGCTTCATGCCTTACAAAATATTCTGTTCGAGGCACGGCATATACCCGTGATCTGCAACATTTAATTCACAACCGCGGATTAAAAGCATATGATAGTCAGCATGTACGTTTAAAACCATAAAGGCTACCATGAGCAAAATTGCAGAGGCTTCTTTAGATCAGATTTTTAAAGAAGCCCGTACCTATACGAAATGGCTTGATAAGCCAGTTTCAGAAGATCTTTTAAAGAATATTTATGATGTGATGAAATTTGGACCAACAAGTGCTAATTGTTGTCCATTAAGAATCGTTTTTATAAAGTCTCTTGAAGCCAAAGAACGTTTGCGTCCCCACTTATCTGAAGGCAATGTGGAAAAAACCATGAGTGCGCCTGTGACGGCAATTCTGGCTTATGATCTGCAGTTTTATGAGCATCTTCCTATTCTATATCCTTATGTAAACGCTAAAGCATGGTTTGAAGGTAAGGACGCCTTTGCTCAAGAAACTGCTTTTCGTAATGGCACCCTTCAAGGCGCTTACTTCATTATTGCTGCGCGGGCGTGTGGCCTTGATTGTGGTCCTATGTCTGGTTTTTCTAATGAGGGTGTTGATAAGGCTTTTTTCCCAGAAGGGCGGTTTAAGTCAAATTTCCTCTGCAACCTTGGGTATGGCGATCCCTCAGGTTTGCCAGGGTCACGAGCTCCTCGACTTTCTTTTGATGAAGTCTGTCAAATTGTATGAGCTAAGACTAGAGTGCCACGATGAATGACCTTAAAGGGAATTTTGTAGAGGCACCGACTGTACGAGATATTAAAAGTCATCTTTCCGACCTTGATAAGCAGGCAGTTATTTTTCTTGATGTGGATGATACGCTTATCACCCCTATTTCAAAGGTTTTCCGTGCGCATAGCCCTCATAGAACGCTTATTGATGATTTGAAAAAAGATCGTGATCAAATCCCCTATTTTGAAAGGATTTTAAGTCGTTGGCGTTTGCAAAGGCAAGTTCAGCTTGTCTCTGAGGATTGGCTTTGGTTTATTAAGGATTTCAAAACTCAATTTCCCCTTTATGCGTTGACAAAAATGGAGTCAGGCCCTTTAGGGGATATTTTATCCATGGAAGAGTGGAGATATGCAGAATTATCTTCAAAAGGGATGGAATTCACGCCAACATATGGAGGAAAAGAAAAAGAGGTTCTTTTGAGCTCTCCTTTAATGACTTATGAAGGCACCTTTTATAAGGGTATTTTCTCAACGGGTTCGTTTAATAAAAGCGAGATTGTGCGCTCATATCTTCAAAAGGAAAACCCCACTCAAGTTGTGCTTGTTGATGATCGTCTTGAGCAGCTTCAAGATGTGAGTGAGGAATGCTCACGTAGGTTCATATCTTTTATCGGGATTCATTTTAAAGGTCACGAGTTGATTCCAGGAATTCCAGATTCAAGTCTTGCAGAGTTTCAAAAGAATCACTTATTAAATAACCATGAATGGCTTGAAGATGAAGAGGCAGAAAGAAGGCTTGACTCTTTCAAGGTACTCTATTAGGTTCTGACCATGAACATAAATCCATTACTTATTAACTCTTAGAGACTTACATTCTGAATGCCAGCTTTTCAAAATATACGGAAGCAATTGGAGCAAAAAGTGATGTTGCATCTCTTAACTGAGATTGAAAAAAGCCCGTCCTTTACACAAAGAGGGTTAGCTTCAGAACTTGGAATTGCTCTCGGGTTAATGAATCAATATTTGAAGAGCTGTGTAACAAAAGGGTGGCTTCGCACTTTCCAAATTTCTCCAAAGCGTATCACCTATTTTTTAACGCCTGAAGGGTTTAAAGAAAAAAGTTGGATGGTGAGTCAATATTTAGCCAGATCTTTAACCTTTTTTCGTGATGCTCGTAAGCAATGTGAAGAAGTATTTGCTCAGTGTAAAACAAAAAATTGGTTAAAAATTGCTTTGGTTGGAGAGGGAGATTTAGCAGATATTGCTAAATTAGTGACTTACGACATGGGTATTCAAGTTGAAACTGTAAGTACTGAACGTAATTTAAATGTTTATGATGCTGTTCTGATTACAGACATTATCAATCCCCAAAAAACGTATAATGATATTAAGGATAGAATTAAATCCCATCAGTTATTGACTTTAAAACTCTTGCATATTTCAAGGGATGTTTCATGAAAAGTTGGTTTGTAGCCCATACTCATCCTATGAAAGAACAGTTTGCAGAACAGAATTTACGTGAGCAAGGTTTTGATGTGTATTTACCGCGCTTTAAGAAGATGCATAGGCATGCCCGTAAGGTAGAGGAAGTTTTAACCCCTTTATTTCCGCGTTATTTATTTGTAGCGTTGGATGTAGAGACAGCGCGTTGGCGCAGTATTAATGGTACGCGAGGTGTTTCTTATTTATTACAAAATGACGGACTTCCTGCGAAAGTTCCAGAAAAAATTATTGAGACTTTGAAAGAGAGAGAGACTGCTGATGGTTTGGTTTCTATAAATAGTCTTATTGCTTTTATTAAGGGAGATAAGGTTCGGATCTTAAAAGGTGCTTTTAAGGATCAACTCGCAACCTTTGAGACAATGGATGCAAAACAACGTGTTCAATTGCTGTTAACGTTTTTAGGGCGAGAGATGAAAGTTTCTTTGCCTGCTTATGCAGTAGAAGCTGGATAAGTAAAATAGAGAGATCATTCTTTAGGGAAGATCAAATTAAAGCCCTGCAGTTGCGAGTGATACTTCACCCGAGCTGCGGTAGCTATGGTGAATTAAGTTAAATTGTTTACAGCTTCCATGTTATAGATTTCAAAAAAGAAAGGGAAATATTTATGAGTAACATTAGAGTTTCTGTCATCGGCTGTGGCTACTGGGGAAAAAACCTTGTTCGTAATTTTGCCGAACTTGGAGCTCTTGCTTCTATTTGTGATGCTAATTCTGAATTAGCAAAAACTTCTTCTCAAACCTACAATGTTCCAGCTCTTAGTTTACAAGAGGTTCTTCAAAGTGATGTAGATGGGGTTGTTATTGCTGCCCCTGCTGTTCAACATTATGACCTTGCCAAAAAAGCTCTCAAAGCTGGGAAACATGTTTATGTAGAAAAGCCTATTTCCTTAAAGGTAGAGGAAGCAAAGAAGCTCTGTGAGCTTGCCGTAAAAGAGAATCGTAAGTTGATGGTAGGGCATATATTGCAGTATCACTCAGCTTTTATAGAATTAAAAAATCTTATATCTAAAGGAAACCTTGGTCGTCTTCAGTATATTTATTCCAACCGTTTAAATTTGGGCAAGTTTCGTAATGAAGAAAATATTTTGTGGAGTTTTGCTCCTCATGATATTTCTATGATTTTGGGGCTTGCTCGAGAATTGCCAGAAACTGTCTATGCAACGGGAGCTTGTCATTTGAACCCGCATATTCACGATGTTACGACAACTCATTTGACATTTAAAAATGGTATTCAGGCTCATGTTTTTGTATCTTGGCTCCATCCCTTTAAAGAACAAAAACTTGTGGTTGTGGGAGATCGTGGTATGGCGGTTTTTGATGATGGATTGCCGTGGGGTGAAAAGTTAAAGCTTTACCCTCATCAGGTGACCTGGGTTGATGGACTACCACAAGCTTCAAAAGCAGATGTAGTCAATATTCCTTTAGAGGTTTCAGAGCCTTTAAAATTAGAATGTCAACATTTCCTTGACTGTATTGAAAAAAATGAAAATCCAAAGACAGATGGCATTGAAGGACTGCAAGTTTTACAAGTTTTGGATGCCGCGCAACAGTCATTGCACTCATTGGCAAGTGTTCCCTTGACACCCACAATCTCAAGCTATTTTACTCATGATACGGCACAGGTTGATGGTGGTTGTGACATCGGTAAAGGAACAAAAATTTGGCACTTTTCTCATATTATTAAAGGGACGCGAATTGGGGAAGATTGCATCATTGGGCAAAACGTTATGATAGGTCCAGATGTTATTATCGGCAATCGTTGTAAGATTCAAAATAATGTAAGTCTTTATAAAGGGGTTGTTTTGGAAGATGGAGTTTTCTGTGGTCCTTCATGTGTCTTTACAAATGTCCACAATCCTCGGGCGGAAATTGAACGTAAAGACGAATTTCGGCCAACCCATGTTGAACGTGGCGTTACTATTGGAGCGAATGCAACGATTATTTGTGGAAATCGCTTAGGGGCATATAGCTTAATTGGTGCTGGGGCTGTGGTTACAAAAGAAGTAAAACCTCATGCCGTTATGGCGGGGAATCCAGCTAAGCAAATCGGATGGGTCAGTCATGCAGGTGAAAAACTTGGAGATGATTTAATTTGTCCTCGTGAAGGGCGGCGATATCAAATATCATCGACAGGAGTTCTAGAGGAGCTTAAAACTGATGTGAGATATCTTAAAACCGCTTGATCAAAATGAATGCTAGTTGAATTTAAGTATTTAATTTTATGAAAAAACGAATTGCTACCGTTGTAGGAGCGCGGCCCCAGTTTATTAAAGCTGCTTGTCTGTCGAGACTCTTTAAGGACCATTCTCAAATTGAGGAAATTCTTATTCACACGGGGCAGCACTATGATGCGGTTATGTCGGATGTTTTTTTTGATGAACTCAAGATTCCTAAACCATCTCACTCTCTGAATGTTTATGGGGGCTTACATGGGCAAATGACAGGGCATATGTTGGAGGCGGTTGAAAAGGTCTTTATCAAAGAAAAGCCGGATGCAGTACTTGTTTATGGAGATACGAATTCAACGTTGGCTGGGGCTTTGGCCGCCTCTAAACTTCATATTCCTGTGATTCATGTTGAAGCGGGTTTAAGATCTTACAATAAGCAAATGCCAGAAGAAACTAATCGTGTTTTAACAGATCACGTGAGTGCTTTGTTATTCTGTCCAACACAAACGGCTGTGAACAATCTTATAAAGGAAGGTATATCCAAGGGAGTTCGCCTTGTTGGCGATGTGATGAATGATGCCACTTTATATGCTATAGAAAAAACAAAAGAGAATGTAGCCTTAGAACAAAAATTTGATTTTTTACCGAATAGATATGCTGTGATGACGGTTCATCGCGCAGAGTCAACACAGTCATTAGATAAATTTCAAAAAATAGTGGCCTATGCTGGAAAATTTTCTATTGAAAATGGCCTAAAAATCGTCTTTCCAGTCCATCCTAGAACGCAGAAATTAGTTGATGAATTGCCGAAATTTCCTGAGTCTATTATGTTGATAGATCCTTTAAGCTACTTTGAGACTCAATATTTATTAGCCAATGCTAAGTATGTTTTAACAGATTCTGGAGGATTACAAAAAGAAGCTTATTTTCATCGCATTCCTTGTATTACGCTTCGTTCTGAAACAGAGTGGGTTGAAACCATAGAAGCAGGGTGGAATAGACTTTGGACTGTAGATAATTATCACGACCGCTCTGAAATAATAGACTATGGCCAGGGAGATGCTTCCCTTAAAATTACAAAAGAAATTGAGACGTTTTTGGGACTAAGGTGATGAGGTCTTGGGAGCTATCTCTTTAGAAGAAATTAAATACTTTTTAATTTTCTTTACTCAAGAAGAGGGAAGATAAAATTCAAACACGAGCTTAGCTAAAAATGCTCCCATCCCCTGAGATATAATTCGGTAACGCAAAGAAATTAAGAGATAAATTTAAACGTTCTTCGTTGCAGATATTTTTTTTAAGTGCTAAATATTCAATTTATTTTTGAAAGGTGTAAAATTGATTCTCCAGCCTTTTTTATTTTTAATAATAAACCTTACGTTCTGCTTGATAACTTCTTACACTTTGTTGACGATTTATCAAAAAAAAAGGTTTCTTTTTCTGAAACCAAGCATAATAATATTTTCATTCATGCATGTTTTTTTACAATGGCCGCTTGTTGCTTTTGATGTTAGTGCACTTCTTTATCTAACTCCTTTAAAGTCCTGTCCAACAATTTTTGATATTGAAAGTTTTTATGAAAAGGTAAAAAATGATGGATAGATTTTATAATTATGAATGTTTTCTTACAAGTCCGATGGACTTATTGATTCTTATACATGGTACGATTTTAGGGGGTATTTTACTCTCAAAGTATTTATTTTTGCAAACATCTTCTCAGGTTTGGAATAATTTAGGAGACACTGAAAGTAACTATGTTCCTTTTTTTGAGTTATCTGTGCTGTCTTTATTGTTTTTTTCTCTAGTTATCGTTTATCTTCAGCAAGTACCTCTGCAAGAGACGGGCTTATATCACATGTTTATTGGCTCTGCTCAGCAAGCTAATGCGAGAGAGCTTTCATTAAAACTTATGGATAATCATGTCGTTCGCTATCTGTATTCAATTTTAAAAGCAGGCATTGCTCCGGTATTTTTTTTAATTCTACTAAATATTTTTGATAGGATGGGAAAAGATAAGATAAGGAAAAAAATCTACTTACTTGCAATTATGGGAATTGTAATTTTGCTTTCTAATTTAAATGGTGAGAAGTCTTTTGTTGTTAACTATGCCATTCTAATGGCTTTTTACTATATTTATAAGAAAAGATTATTGGTGAGCAAAAGAGCTTTTTTTTCTTTTTCAGTTTTACTCCTCGTAGGCGCAGTCATCCCTTCGCTTTTATTGTCGGGTGGGGGATATCCTCTCTTATCATATGTATATCCTAAAATTGAAAGAGCATTTCTTGTTCCTTTAAAGGTTGGACTTTGGTATATGCACGATGCTCAAATATATGATTTTGATTTGAAGATGATACTACCTCAATCTCTTAGTTCATATATATATCCAGATGTAATAAATTACCCAAACTTTATTGGGAAAAAGTATGGTTGGTTTTACCTGGGTCACAAAACCTTAGACTCTATTAACGCTAACGCAAGCTTTATTTTTTATTTTTATAAAGGAATAGGCCTTTTGGCTGTGCCCTTTTCAATATTTGCAATACTATCTCTAGATACTTTAATTCTATTTTATAGATTCATAAGAAGTAACTTTTTACCCCTGTTATTATCCTTTGTTGCCGTAAAATGTATTTCCTTTGTTTCCACAAATTTCTATACAGTTTTTTTAAGTCATGGTTTACTTTTAGGAGTCTTTCTTTTCCTATTACTCACTTTTGATATGAAAAAATCTTATCTTTTAAGAAAAGAGATAGTTTAGCGTATTGATAATAACTTTTTTAGATAAACTTGATGTTAAAAATTTACTGTAATCAGTCTTATATCAAAGAGAAATTATACGTTTTTCGGATAATCTTTGAAGAATGGCTTGGTATTCCTTATGAAATTTTTGAGCATGAAGGACAAGAAGTTCGTATTATTGTTAATGATGAAGAAGGTAGGCAGTGGGAACTTATTGTTAATGAGACTTTGTTTTCTACTCCTTTGCATGAATGGCTAACGGAGAAATCTCTTCCGCAACAACCTTTAAAAAGAGTTTTTTTAGATCAGAAAGGTATTAAGCCAAAGCTGGTTCAGCATGAAATTCCAGTTATTTATGGAGATAGTGGGATAACAAATGATTCGTTAATAACTTATGATGGATCTCGAATTCATTTGGGAATTGATATATTTGGCTCTATATTTTTTATGATCACGCGTTATGAAGAATATGTCAAGACGGCTTTAGACACTCATCAGCGGTTTTCTGCTTATGATTCAATGGCTTTTCAAGAAGATTTTTTAATGCGTCCAATAGTCAATGAATATCTGGAAATTCTTTGGGGTTGTCTGAAATTTTTAAGTCCAGATTTGTTGAGAAAGAAAAGAACATATAGCGTATTTTTGACTCATGACGTTGATCAACCTCTTTATAACCTTGGAATATCATTTCGCCGTATTTTTAAGTCCTTGGCTGCGGATATTTTATTGAGAAAAGATGTAGCTCTTTTTTTGAGACGTTTTTTCTCAATATTAAAGGGATGGATGGGAAATTATAAAAGCGATCCTTATAATACTTTCGATTATTTAATGAATATGAGCGAAGCTTTTTCCTTAAAAAGCTATTTTTTCTTTATAGCGGGACACACCGATGCAGATCTTGATGGACATTATACACTTGATATGCCTTGGATAAAAAAGCTTATGAAATCTATTCATGAGAGAGGGCATCAAATTGGGTTGCACCCCAGCTATAATACATATTTATCTCCAGAGAGTTTAAATAGAGAATTTCAAAACCTCTTGAGGGTTGCTGACTTGGAAAATATCAAGCAAGAAACCTGGGGTGGAAGACAGCATTACCTTCGATGGAGCGCATTTAAAACCTGGCAATGTTGGGAGCAGGTTGGTTTAAATTTTGATAGTACTGTCTGTTTTGCAGATCATGTAGGATTTAGGTGTGGAACCTGCTATGAGTTTCCTGTGTTTAATCTAAGGACTTCTCAAGAACTTTCCTTAGTAGAACGACCTCTTATTGTAATGGATGGAACTCTTCGGGGACCTTTATATCAAAACTTAAGTAAAAAAGAGGCTTTGAATACAATTAAAAATCTATCCGATGCAGTGAAAAAATACGATGGGATGTTTACGTTGCTGTGGCATAATGATTTTATTCCTGGTAAACAAGATAAACAATTTTATAAGCATGTTTTATCTACATTAACGTCTAAAGTGTCCTTACAATGAGCGTGAGACAAAAAGCAAGTGATATAGTACTTTCTATTATATCAACTAAATTTATAAAGAATTTCTCCTTTCTTTTTTTTGGCTCTGCTGCAAGCCAAATCATTGCTTTTCTGTCTCTTCCTTTTTTAACTTATTTATATAATGCGAGCGCCTTTGGTCAATTAGAGTTGTTTTTATCTATTGGAGCTTTAGTCGCAGCATTAGCTAATTTCCGACTAGAATATATTATTGGGCTTGTTCATGAACATAAAGAAGCAAACAATGTTCTCATTCTTTGCCTTTTATCTAATATAATTTTCTTTTTTTTAACATTAATAGTTTGCTTTGTTTCTTTTAAAATATTCCAAATAGAGAAAATTTTTTTATTACTCCCTGTTTACATATTTATATCTGCTTTTTCCGAATCATTAAAATATTATCAACTTAGACAAGAAAATTACTCAAATGTTGCCTATTTTCGCACTTTAAAGGTTGCTCTTATAGTTGCATCTTGCTTTCTAATGGTAGGATTAGGTTTTTCTTGTTATGGATTGATATTTGGAAATATTTTGGGAGAAATATTAGCATCAATTCTGTTGGTTAAAGTATCTAAAAACTTTTCTTTTTACGATTTTTCTTTTAATATAATTAAACAGATATATGCACAGCATAAAGTGTTAACTAAGACACTGTTTTCTTCTCAAATTATTGGAATTATTGCAGTACGCATTCCTTCTCTTTTTATCTCTGTACTGGGATCAAAAGAAGAACTTGGCTATTATTCGATTTGCCGACAAATTTTAGCTGCTCCTACAATGATTGCTGAAAACATTGGATCAATCTATCGCCAAGAAGCTATTCGTGAAAATCGTAAATTTGGAAAATTTAATGACTGCTTTTCTTTATATTTTATAATAATAAGTTCGTTTGCTGCTGCTATTTTTTCATTTTTATTTTTTTGTGCAGATATTATTATTTCCATAGTTGCGAAAAAATTTTCCGATGGAGTAGAGGCTTATTTTTACGTTTTACTTATAAGCACTTTTTTTGCCTTTATTAGTACGCCTTTAGATAAGAGTGCTCAAATTGTGGGGGCCCATAAATATATACTTTTTTGGCATATTTCTAGAGTTTTTATAATGATTTCTGGATCCATCATATGTTATGGATTAGAATCCAGTGTTTTTGCATATCTTGTTTTTTTAACTATTTGCAACTCATTATTCTATGCCTATGACATTGGATATGAATATTATTTAAGTTTTGAAAATAAGAAGAGAACATTAGATAGGAATGTAAGTGGAAATGTCTGCAGCAATACAGTTGTCTAAAGAAGAGGTTTTCAAAGATCTGGATCATACCTCTCAAAAGAGGTGTTACATTCTAGATTCAGAAAATGCGCAGGCTCTTTCTTTAGCTTCTCATTTACGGGCTGCAGGATTTATAGTAGAAAAGAGTTCCTACAAATTTTTAGAACATGTTAACCCTTCACATGAATTTTTAGAAACTATCATTACGCTTTTAAATGAAGGCGTTTATGTCATTCCAACAGGCGTTCTTTCCACAAGATGGCTTTTGAGCAATGTTAATACTATTAAATTTGGAGATCTAATTTTTTCTGCAGAGAACCTTAAGGTTTATAATAAATTTTGGCTTCTTGATGTCGCTCAAAAACTTAATGTACCCATTCCTCAAACCTATATGAATATTCAAAACATCCCAGCTTATATGAAGAGTGTGTTTTACAAAAATAATACTGAAGGTGCAAACAAGAGATTAGGGATATTGGACTTACCAGCGAAAGATGATTTTAATTGTAATGGATTGTTGTTTCAGGAGATTATCACAGGTCATGATACCTATGGTGTTGGCTTTATAGCAGAGAATGGAATAATTCTAACGTTGGCTCCACATCATGAGATTATAAGTAGCCCAGCTTTGGGAGGCTCAGCTGCTGTAATTGAGAAATTTCATGATTCTCGATTGCTAGATTACACAACTCGCCTTGTTCAGGAACTGAAATATACTGGTTGGGGACTTGCAGAGTATAAATTTTGTGATACAAGGAATGATTTCGTTTTAATGGAAATTAATGCGAAATTTTGGGCATCTCTTGAATTTACTCTTCAAGCCTATCCAGAATTTTCAAAGTGCCTTATGGGGAAAAAAGTTTATAACTCTTCAGTGAAAAATATGATATTTCTTGATCGTTTATTGCTTACATCGCCATCAACTTTTTTAAAACGACTTTGGGAATATAGGTATTGTACTTTACATTGTGAATATAGAAGTTTACTTAAAAGATTGGTGAAATTTTTTGTGAGAGGCTTTTCTAAGTCCCAATATTAATTTAATTTCCGTATTATAGGGGTATTGAAAATGAAAGATAAATTATCGTATTTTGTAAAACTTATATTGAGGGTTATTCATGGAACTTTTTTTTGGAAGAATTATGATTCCAATGTATATTGGAAAAATCGATCTAAAGAAGATGGACAAAAATCAGTGCTTTTTAAAAACGAGCACTATAATATGCTTGTGCGGAACTTATCTTTCCAAGTTCTCGATCCAATAATCAAGAAATTACCTGCAAATTCTAGGGTTTTAGATATTGGGTGTGGGGTAGGAGTTGTGAGTAGGCATATCAAATCTATTCGTAAAGATATTGTTGTTGATGCGGTAGATTTTTCCGAAATGATAGCTGTAGCTCGTTCGCATGTTTCTGAAGATATTAATTGGATTGAATCATCAGCAGAAACTTACAAATCAGAACCCTGTTTTTATGATTTTATTCTTTCTTCGGGGTGTATTTCAGCTATTCGAGATATTAATAATCTTGAAATGGCTTTAGAAAATATGGCTGATATGCTAAAAAAAGAAGGGGTTATGCTTTTCTTAGATCCTTTTCACAAATGGAAGTTTCTTAGAAGAGCCCCTTATTCTTCTCAAGATGTAATTTCTTATTTAGCGCAGAAAAATTTCTCACTTATAAAAAAATCTGGAATACTTTTTTGGCCTTATAGAGATTATTTTGCTAATTCTGATTATGATCGAGACTTTGTTACTAAAAAAGTTAATGAAGGAGAACGTCTTTTAAAAAGACTTGGCTCTCACTTATGGGCAGATTACAAAGTTTTGCAATTTCAAAAAGTGTAATTAAAATATTCATGCTATCTTTTTTTCAAATTATAGGTCTGCATTTTTTTTCAAAAAAACTTCTTTTGAAAAAGCTTAAGATCCTTTTAAATACGGAGGGGTATACCTTTACTCCACAATTTTCAGGAAGAGTTGCTTTACAAAACCTTATCCAATATTTCTCTTCAGAGATGGAGAGTTCTAGATGCTTATATCTGCCTGATTATATATGTAATGTAGTTTTTAAAGCGTCTGAAATAGTAGATGCTAACCGAATTATATATCCAACTGATGTGCGTTGTGAGCCCGTTCTTTCTTTTTTAAAGAGAGCTATAAGAAAGAAGAAAGTGGGGATTATTGTTTTAGCTAGTATTTTTGGCTCTTCGGCTCTTTTAAAACTACTAAATAGAGAAAAAGTTAGGAAATTTATAGAGAAAGAAAACATAAAAATCATTTTAGATTTGTGTCAGGATATAAGTTTATTAAAACATGTTCCTATCTCTAAGAATATAGGAGTTATTATTAGCTTTAATAATAAAAGTTTTCCTGGATTAATGGGAGGAGGAATATTATACCACGACAAATTAAAATTTCATGAAAAAAGCTTGCCCGTAGGAAAAAAACTAAAATTGTATTATATTTTATTGAGAGATATTAAATTAAAGTACTTTTTACGCAGACCTGCTTTTGTAGGTAAAAGCTATGATTATTCTCGTTGTGTACATTTTCCTTATACTTTTGATAACTATAAGTTATCAAAAATCCAATTTATACTTGCTATCTGCGGAATAAAAAAAATAAATATTTATTTAAGAAATAAAATTGATACTATTAATCTCTACAAGAAAGAAATAATAAAAACATTTTTTTATGAAACGTCACCTTACCTTATATTGGCGAACCCTCGTTTTAGAAAAGAATTAAACAGAAAATATAAACTAAGTTATGCAAAACATAATGACCCTAAAAATACTTATAAAGATATTACAATCATTCACAACAAAGGATTTGATGATTTTTACTCTAAAAACTTTTCAGAGCCTTCACCAGAAAATTCATATAGTCAAATAACCTCTACGTTAAAATCATGACCCATTCTTCTATAACCCACATCTCCACAGTTCATCCAGCTTTTGATGTAAGGATATTTCATAAGGAATGTAAGTCCCTTGTAAAGCAAGGTTTTAAGGTGAATTTAATTGTTTCTCATGAAAAAGAGGAAATGATTGATGGAGTCCGCATCATCCCTCTTCCTTTTTTTAAAGGGAGATTTAAACGAATGCTTATCAAACCAATATTGGCTTTTATTTATGCTCTTAAGCTGCGCTCTGACCTTTATCATTTTCATGATCCAGAACTTATTCCCGTTGGAATTTTACTGAAAATATTTGGAAAGAAAGTCGTTTATGATGTGCATGAAGATGTTCCTTCTCAAATTATGGATAAACATTGGATTCCATCTCATTTACGACGTTTTGTTTCTATAATTGTTAAAGGGATTGAAAAATGTGGCTGCCTATTTTTCGATGGCATCGTTGCTGCCACTCCTTATATTCGTAATAAATTTTTAAAAATGAGTAAAAACGCTATAGATATAAATAATTATCCTCTTACGACTGAGTTTGTTGGTTTAAAATTAGATGGAAAAAGTAAAAATAAAACAGATAAAATTATTTGCTATATAGGAGCAATAACCAAAGAAAGAGGTGCTGTTGAATTGGTAAAAGCTGTAGAGGGAACAGATATAAGGTTGTATTTGGCAGGAACAGTGGCTCCAAAAAATCTTTTAGAAAGTTTGGAAAAAGAAGAGGGATGGAAAAATGTCACTTACTTTGGTCAAGTTGAACGTGATGAGGTTGTTTCCATACTATCAAAATCTCAAATAGGTCTTTGTATTTTGCATCCAACTATAAGTTATGTGAATAGTCTTCCCGTCAAGCTCTTTGAATATATGACAGCTAGTCTTCCAGTTGTAGTATCTGACTTTCCCTATTGGAGAAAATTATTTGGAGACTTTGAAAGTATTTCTTTTGTGGATCCATTCAATCCTGAAAAAATAAGGAATACTATACAAGCTTTAATTTCAGATCCAAAAAAATGCCACTCTATGGGACAAAATGGATTGAAAGCTATTAAGGAAATCTATAATTGGGAAAGTGAAGAAAAGAAGCTTATCGACTTTTACAAAGATTTAGATATTTGCACAAATCCTTAGTGCATGGTAAAGAAGCTTTAAAATGATGAATGTAGACTAGAGAGAATGGTATGGAAGCAATTTTAGAGAAGCCAAAGAATAAACAGCTTGGTGATCTTTCTGACTCTGAAATGTTTAGGCATAACTTATCTATTAATGCTCAGGACATGAATAAGCTCTGTTCTCAACTGGAGAAAATGATTTTCATCCGTGCAGTTGAAGAAAGTATTGCAGAATTAGTTCGTGATGGGGAAATTAAATGTCCTTGCCATCTTTCTGTGGGACAAGAAGCTATAGCTGTTGGAATTGCTCAACACTTAAATTCTTCCGATCGTGCGTTTGGTAATCATCGTTCTCATAGTCATTTTCTCGCTATGGGAGGGGATATGGAATCTCTCTTTGCGGAGGTTTTTGGAAAAGAAACCGGGTGTTCTAAGGGACGAGGTGGTTCCATGCATATTTATGCTGGAGAGGTAGGATTTCATGGCTCGGTTCCTATTGTAGCAGGAACCATTCCTGTTGCTGTGGGAGCGGCTCTTTCTGCCAAACTCTCAGGATCTAACGCTGTAGGTGTTGCTTTCTTTGGTGATGGGGCTTGTGAAGAAGGTATCGTGCACGAATCTCTTAATTTTGCCTCTATTATGAAGCTGCCAATGCTTTTTGTTGTTGAAAACAACTTATTTTCTAGCCATTTAGATATTTGTTTGCGTCAACCTTCTGATTCAACAGCCCGTTTTGCCGTGGCTCACGAAATGGAATCCCGAGTTGTTGATGGAAATGATGTTGTTGCTGTAGATAAGGCTGCAGCTGAATTAATAGAAAGAGCTCGTGCTGGACACGGTCCTGGTTTTTTAGAGGCCATTACCTATAGATGGCTAGGACACGTGGGAGGTAACTCAGATATAGATGTGGGGGTTCGGCGGAGTCAATCTGAATTGGAAAGTTGGAAAAAACGAGATCCTATTTCAAGGTTGTATAAGGCCTTAGAAGAAAAGGGAGGTTATACAAAATCAAAATTCCAGGACTTTGAAAAAGCTACTCAAAATTTAATCAAAATAGCCATTGAGAAAGCGCGAAACGCCCCTTGGCCAAAAGCTGAGACTTTATGTGAGCATACCTACGATGAAAAGGTAATTTAATGACCAAAACAATATCTTACAGCCAAGGAATTTTGGA
>JAIESK010000013.1 GCA_019746105.1 Alphaproteobacteria bacterium | reverse complement strand
TCTTGGGGAAGAATTTCTCTGCTCAGCACTTATATCTTCTTCATTCAAACTTAAAATCGCCTTTTTAACAGAGGACTTGTTAAAACAGACAAAGGCTAAAGGAAGGTTTTCTTCATGGAGAGGAACTTTTTTTCCTATGACTTATAAGAGATCATTCCTCAGTGCCGGCTTTAGGAGTGGTGTTGTCATTTTCAACACCTACATTATGCTTTTCAATTTCCCCGTGTTTATCTTCTTTTTTACCCTTTTCAGTTTTACTCCATCCACACCAGCCATTAATTACACATGCACCACAGTTTCCACCGCATACATAACATAGGTTTGGGTTGGAGCAATCACCTATATAAGGACAACAAGTATTTTGAAGAGCTGGACTGCATTGCTGTGTGTTACACTCATCTGGTATGACTTGTGCATACCCTGATTCTCCCATGAAAAGTGTAATTGCACATAAGGTGCTTAGAATTAAATTTCTTTGAATTTTTTTCATAATCATTTTTTCCCTTTTTCTCCCAGAGTAAGAATAGAATTTCTAATGATTTTTTCTCTTACACTCTAATACCTTATAACATTTTCAATGGTCATGCACAATATGAATAGAATTATTTCTCCTCCTCAAATTCATTAATCAAAGCATGAAAAGTTGGGAATTCCGTTAATAAAGATGTTTCAACATTTCACTTGATCCACTGCTTTGGAGGAAGGTCGAGGATCCAATCATAGAACTGCATACTTAATGTAAAGGGCAAGTTTAACTCAGCATTTTGTAAAATTACAATTCCAAGTTTTTTCTCAGGGATGAAAGAAATCAAAGAAGAGATCCCCCGAATCCAGCCCCCATGAAAGACCAAATGATGTTCGCCAAATGTCATGGTGCGCCACCCTAACCCATAATGTGTTTCCGTAATACGATCCCGATGAGCAAACGAGCGCTGCCACTGATCGGGAGTGTGGATAAGGGGTTGGATAAAGGCGTCCAGGTCACGGGGAGTGATAACATCAGGGTGTGCTCCCAAAATAGCCTCTAATAATAAAGCCATGTCATGAATGCTGCTGCTATATCCCCCAGCAGCTGGGAAATTGGCATAATCCTGCCGATAGGGCGCTTTCAGGGCATGAACCTGATTGTTGTTTACTTTCCTTTTTTTTCCTTTCTTTTCTCTATCCTTTGAAAAAGTATGAACGGAGACTCGATTGGGTCTAGAAATAAATGCATCCCATGTCGATGACGTCTCTGTCATGTGAAGAGGCTTAAAAAGTCGAGCCTGAAGAGTATCTTCAAACGAAAGCCCACTTTGATGCTCAATGATTCCTCCGATCAAGCTATAAACCGCGTTGTGGTAGGCAAATTTTTCACCCGGTAAACCGTCGGGAGTCGTTTCCTTTACCTCTTTATACACATCAACCGTAGGGATACCACTTTCAATTAGAGCATTGAATCCCGAAGAGGGAATGCCAGTCGTATGGCTTAAGACATGCCTCACTGTTGCCTTAGGAATGGTGTCAACAGGGTGGTCAAGGCTAAGGATTTGATCGCGATTTAAGATTGCAACCAAGACAGACGTTATGGCTTTGGAGGCGGATCCAATTTGAAAAACCGTGTGGGTATCAACGGGCTCTGGACGCCCAACTTCCCGTACTCCAAACCCTTTCATAAAAATAATTTTTCCGTCCATAACAATAGCAACCGCCAGGCCAGGCACCTTTTTTTCTTGCATGGCTTGATCGATGAGAGCTTCAAACTTGGGAAGAAAAAAGGTGGCTGGAGCAGTAGATTTTGTTTCAGCAGGTATTACTAAAATGACGATCATTAATAAAAAATAAAATAGTCCTGATCGTGCCTGCAAAGCCCTCATGGATTCGCCTTTTCAAATTTTATGGTAACTTTATGTATAACATCTCATTTTATGGCATTTGTCTAGGGAGAAGGGGGAAATTTTCAAGGACAATATGATAAGAAATTTCAGCTCTTGAAGAATTTTTTCAGATAATGTTATATGTCAAAATTCACATGACGACTCAAGCAATGAAACTCTTCAACTCCTGAAGGAGAAGGGGATTCGCTTTTTTTTTCTAGATGGCTATTTTAAAGGATTGATCATGAATATCACTCTCTCTCGCTTTATGCGTGCTATGTTGCGCCCCTATTCTTTTTCCGTAAGCGTGATGTTGGTTGTTGCGGTTATATTTGCTGCGCAAACCTCGATTTTGCCTTATATTCTCAAGCTTATGGTGAACCGGCTGATCGCAGAGCCAGAAGTAGATCCGTTTATAGCTCTTACGGGCCTTGTGGCCATGTACTTGGCGACCTCATTTATCATAAGCACAGCCTTTCGTTTTTATGATTTCTTCGTGGCTTACGTGATGATTCCTTCTTTAAGAAAGAAGATTAGTACCTACTGCATTGAGCACCTCTTGAAACTTTCTCACCAGTTTTATCAGAATAACTTTGCAGGAAGTTTGGGAAGTAAGGTGAGTGAGTTGGTGATGGCTGTTCCCGATCTGTTACAAATCATTATCGATCGTTTTTTTAGTCATGGCCTTGCCTTAATCATTGCTGTATTTACCCTGTGGCAGGTAAACGCGCGCTTTGCGCTTATTTTGCTGATATGGGCTGTGATCCTCTTGAGTATTGCATTACTGACAAGTCGAAAGCTCACCCGTCTCGCAGCTGAATGGGCTTTTAAAGGACATCGGGTTACAGGACGCATTGTGGATACACTTTCAAATATGCTGACAGTACGTTTGTTTGCGCGGGGAAAGAATGAAGATGCTTGGCTCACAGCAAGCATTGATGAGGCTAAAAGTGCAGAAAAAGCCTTAGAATTATGTTATTTTAAGCTCTGGCTTTTCTATGGCTATAGCTTCTTTTTCATCCAATGTCTCAACTTTTATTTCCTCCTCCAAGGGCGTGCTGAAGGATGGATCACAGTGGGTGATTTTGCACTTGTTCTTTCCTTGAATATGAGTGTCATGGAATTTTTGTGGAAGATGACCCAGGAATTTTCCAAATTTTCTAAACTTCAAGGGCGCATTCGACAGGATTTAGCTGATCTTATGGTGGCCCCTGAAATTGAAGATAAGATAGGGGCAAAAGAGCTTTCTCTCACACGAGGCGAAATCACTTTTGATAAAGTTCATTTTCAGTACAAAGGAGCGGAGCCTCTTTTTCAACAGAAGTCAGCGATTATTCATCCTGGGCAAAAGGTGGGACTCGTAGGTTATTCAGGAAGTGGGAAAACAACTTTCGTTAACCTTATCCTCAGGCTTTATGATGTGGCTTCAGGTCGTATCATGATTGATGGTCAAAATATCCAAGAAGTCACCCAGGATTCTCTCCACAGGGTTATTGGGATGATTCCTCAAGATCCCTCACTTTTCCACCGAACCTTGATGGAGAACATTCGCTATGGAAGGCCAGAGGCAACAAAAAAAGAGGTCATAGAGGCGGCAAAAAAGGCCCACGCCCATGAGTTCATTCAAAATATTCCCGAAAACTATGATGCTTTAGTAGGGGAGAGAGGTGTAAAGCTCTCCGGTGGTCAACGGCAGCGCATCGCCATTGCTCGAGCAATCCTCAAAAATGCACCTATTCTTATTTTAGATGAAGCCACTTCCCAGCTGGATTCGGTGACAGAAAGCTATATCCAAGATTCTCTTTGGGAATTAATGCAAGGTAAAACAACTATTGTCATTGCACACCGTCTTTCCACCCTTCTTCATATGGACCGCATCCTTGTATTCGATAAGGGAAAAATTATAGAAGATGGAACTCATAACGATCTGTTAACTAAGGGCGGGTTATATAAAACCCTGTGGGATGCTCAAGTTGGCGGCTTTTTACCTGAGAAAGGGAGAGAAGAAAATCTACAAAGTTGAATTCCACGGGCCTATGCCCGTGGAATCTTTTTTATAACATCATTTAGCGACCACATAAACATTTATTGGTGAAGTGTAGTAAGGTGCAGTATCACCTTCTTCGGTGTCAGACCAGCTATTGATTGTCCGCTCCCATTCATCAAGTTGCTCTTGTTTTAGATGACCTAACTGAATGGCTACCTTAAAAAAGCCTTTAGCTTTCAATTCATTCAATCCCTTTAAATTTACACCTTTTGCCTGACGTGGAGTTGGTACTGGTAGATGTTCTTCAACTGTACAATTAAAACCTGCGTCTTGATAAAGAGTGGGTAATTTTTTTCCTATATCAAAGTCAAAACCAAGCTTTGTTGATACAACGGTTAACGTTTCTTTATATTCTGGCAAGTCGTTATATATCGCAGAACTCATAACAGGTTCTTGTGCTGCTACTACTCCACCAGGTTTAAGTAATTTTTTTACTCCCTTTATTATTTCCTCTGGTTTTGGCACATGTAGTAATAAAAAACGTATATAAACAAGATCAGCACTTGGAATTGAGAGATTTTCTAGGGATTGAGCATCGCCTTGAATGAAAGTTACATTTTTAAATCCCTTGGATTCAAAATTCTTTCTTGCTATATCAAGTTGTTCCTTACTCTTATCCATGGCATACACGTGACCTGTTTCTCCAACCATTTCAGCTAAGTATTCGGTCATGGCTCCATTTCCACATCCTATATCCCATACAATTTGTCCCTTTGAAAGGCCAGCGTTTTTCAAGTGTTGTATGGAGAATGGTTTAAGAAATTCATTTTGTTCAGTAAGCCTTTCAGCTCCCTTTTTCCCAGTTTGAAGAACATATGTATCTCTTTCCTTATCTTCTGTGTTCATGGCATGAACAGAATGGATCGTTAATGCAAACGCTCCCCATAAAATAAGGTTACGGATACTTTGTTTTTTGCGAGATAAAGGCAGGATAGTTCTGGCACAATTGAAAAATTTTAACATTTTAGCTCCTATAACATTTAAAAATTACAATATCTCCCTAACACTGACTGAAAAAATAATAATCTCAATAGGTTATGAGGAAAAGAATATGGAAATATATTCCTTATATCAGATTTGCGTAAAGTAGAAAAAAAATAAATAAATTTAAATTTCTGCCCATGTTTTTCCTGCATTGGCTTCTACAACCAGAGGAACAGAGAGGGAGACAATAGCCTCCATAACCTTGATAATTAAAGGCTCAGCACGACTTAAATCTTTTTCAGCAATTTCAAAAACAAGTTCATCATGAACCTGAAGAAGCATATGAGCTTCAAGCTCTTTCTCTTTTAAGAGTCGATGAAGCTTTATCATAGCTTTATTCATAATATCGACATTACCCCCTTGAAGAGGAGCATTAATCGCTTGGCGCTCAGCAAAAGAGCGTCGATTGGGATCCCTTGAATGAATATCGGGGATAAAGCACCGGCGTCCTAAAAGGGTGAATACATAGCCCTTTTCGCGTGCTTCTTGCTTCATGTGTTCCATATAGGCTTGAATGCCAGGGTAGCATTTAAAATAAGTTTGAATATATTCAGAAGCGCTTTCTCTACTAATGCCAAGTTGGCGTGCAAGCCCAAAAGGGCTGATTCCATAAATAATTCCAAAATTAATAGCTTTAGCACGTTGCCTTAATTCTGAAGTCATCTCCTGAAGAGGAATGCCGAAAACTTGGGAAGCTGTTTCAGCATGAATGTCTTTTCCCTCTTTAAAGGCCTGCTGCAATTCAGGAAGATCTGCCATATGGGCCAAAAGCCGAAGTTCAATTTGTGAGTAATCCACTGAAAGAAGAACTTTCCCCGGCGCAGCTATGAAAGCTGAACGAATTTTTTTCCCTTCTTCCGATCGAATCGGAATATTTTGAAGATTGGGATCGGAAGAAGCTAAACGTCCCGTTGAAGTTGCTGTCATGGCATAAGAGGTATGAACACGGCCCGTTTTTCCATTGATTTGACGTGCCAGAGTATCTGTGTAGGTGCTTTTTAACTTTGAGAGCTGTCTCCATTCTAAAAGAGCATCAGCAATAGTAAAACCTTGTTCAGAAAGACTTTCTAAAACGTCAGCCGCTGTCCCATAGGCTCCCGTTTTTCCTTTCTTTCCTCCAGGAAGCTTTAGTTTTTCAAATAACATTTCTCCCAGTTGTTTTGGAGAGGCAACGTTAAAGGACTCTCCAATCTCTTCTTGTATTTTCTTGCCGATTTCTTCAAGGCGTTTTTCAAAGTCTTGACTGAGTTTTTTCAGAACAAGGGGATCCACTTTAATGCCTCTGTACTCCATGTCTATAAGAACAGGAATAAGAGGGCGCTCTAAAGTTTCGTAAACTGTACATTGATGTTCTTGAAAGAGTCGCGGTTTTAAAAGAGAATGAAGCTGATAAGTCACATCTGCATCTTCTGCGGCATAATTAAGAGCTTTCTCTAAGGGAACCTTATCAAACGTTACTTGACTCCGTCCGGCACCGACCACATCTTGGAATTTAATGGTATCGTGATCAAGGTGAAGTTTGGCTAATTCATCCATTCCATGGCCATGCTGAGCCCCTTCAAGGACGTAGGAAATAACCATGGTGTCGTCAAAAGGAGTAATGTCACATCCATATTTTTTAAGGACAAGGGCATCATACTTAATATTTTGTCCAATTTTTAAAATTCCTGGATTTTCCACGGCAGGTTTCAAAAGAGCCAACGCGTCTTTCAAATCAATTTGCTTTGGATTTTCTCCCTGATGTAAAAGATCCCGTTCTTCTCCTTTATGATTCAAAGGTACATAACAACCGTGATGAGAGGAGGTTGAAAGGGAAAACCCCACAAGCTCCGCTTCCATCGCATCAAGAGAAGTTGTTTCTGTATCAAAAGCCATATACCCCAAAAAACGAGCGGAATTTACCCATTTTTTAAGATGTTCAATGTCCTGAATAAGTTCATACTGTTTTTTTTGAGTAGACGGGGGAGCCTGCTCTTTCTCTAAACGGTTAATAAGAGCATTAAAATTTTGTTCTTTCAAAAAAGCAAAAGCTTTTTCTTGAGCGAAGGGCTTTACAGAAAAAGTCTCAAGGGATTCTACACCAGGAACATCATTTTTAAGGGTGACAAGTTTTTTTGAAATCCGCGCATTGTCAGCATGAAGAAGAAGAGATTCACGCCGCTTGGGTTGTTTAATTTCGTGGGCTCTCTCTAAAAGAGATTCCAAGCTACCATAGGTTTGAATTAATTCCGCTGCTGTTTTTATCCCAATCCCTGGAACACCAGGGACATTATCCGTTGAATCTCCTGCAAGAGCTTGAACATCAATGACTTGAGAGGGGGGAACGCCAAATTTTTCTTTAACTTCTTCTTCGTTAATAAGTTTATTTTTTATGGGATCAAGCATTTGTACAGAATCACCAACAAGCTGCATCAAATCCTTATCAGAAGAAACAATGATCACGTCTCCAAGTTGAGAATGAGCATAAGTTGCGATTAAATCATCAGCTTCGTAACCTTCTTTTTCGACATAAGGCACATCAAAAGCCTCACAAGCTTGACGAATCAAAGAAAACTGTGGAATGAGCTCAGGGGGTGTTTCTTGACGATTTGCTTTATAGTCAGGGTAAATTTTGTTGCGGAAGTTTTCTCTCGCTGCGTCAAAAACCACAACTAAATAATCTGGATTTTGTTCTTTTAAGAGTTTAATCAACATGTTAGTAAATCCGAGGACGGCTCCAATGGGAGTTCCATCTGGACGGGTCAGGGGTGGGAGGGCGTGAAAGGCCCTAAAGATATACCCTGATCCATCGATAAGATAGATCTGAGGGGCCTTTTTTGACATGGATTAAAAACCTTTATAAAAAAGAATAAGGATGACTCTTATTTTCCACGAAGAATATTCATGCGGTCGCGCAAACCTTTTCCAGCCTTAAAGAAGGGAACAAATTTTCCTTCAACTTTAACTTTTTCCCCTGTCCTTGGGTTTCGTCCCATACGCCTATCACGATAACGCACAGAAAAAGCGCCAAATCCTCTTAACTCAACACGATACCCTTTACCTAAGGCAGTAACAATTTCTCCAAAAATGCCATCAATGGCTTTTTCAACTTGCCTTAAAGACATATCTGGAAAGGTTTGATTGAGCTGATAAACTAACTCTGATTTAGTCATATTTTCCTCATTATTCTTTTATATCTAAAATTATATCCTTTTCAGTGATTCTTAACAAGAAAAACTCTTTTCATACGCTTAATCCTCCCTTAATGTTAACCTATGTATTGGATTCATAATTAAACTTTTTCAAAATCTTTTTTATAGAACGGAGACTCTTTAAGATGGTTCCTATTTCTCTTATACAGCTCCCCCATGGAAAAGGCCTGCCTCTTCCTGCCTATGCTACTTCCCAGAGTGCAGGTGTTGATCTCATGGCAGCTATCAATGAGCCAGTTCATTTAAATCCTTTTGAGAGAAAACTTCTTCCCACAGGGCTCTCTATAGCACTTCCTAAAGGATATGAAGCTCAAATTAGGCCTCGCTCTGGTCTTGCCTTGAAACATGGTCTTACGGTCTTAAATTCACCAGGAACAATTGATGCTGACTATCGGGGAGAAGTTCAAGTTATTTTGATTAATTTTAGCAAAGAAACTTTTATTATTGAAAGAGGTCTTCGAATCGCCCAACTTATTTTAATGCCTATTGCAAGATTGTATTGGAAAGAGGTTGATCGCCATGACGATATAGAGCAAAATGACCGCTATGGGGGGTTTGGCTCAACAGGATGACACAACCTATGAAATTTATTTGCTTCCTTATTTTTCCTTTGTTTTTTACATCCTTAGCCAATGGGGTTGAGAAAACTCCTGTTCCTCGTTTTGTTTCATTAAAGCCAAATGAAGTTAATGCTAGAGTAGGTCCGGGGCCGAATTACCCCATTGAATGGGTTTATTTAAAAGCAGGCCTTCCTGTTGAAGTTATTGTTGAGTTTGATACATGGCGCAAAATTCGTGATGTCGATAGGGCTGAGGGGTGGGTTCATCAAAGTATGCTTTGTTCCAAAAGACGCGGCATCGTTCAAAAGCCGGAAATCTTATTGTATGCAGACAAAAGCGAAACGAGCCCTTCCTTGGTTCGCCTTCAAAAGGGAGTCGTTCTTGATCTGCTTAAGTGTCAAGACAATTGGTGTCAAGTTCGCATATGTGATTTTAAGGGTTGGATTGAACAGGCAGCCCTTTGGGGGGTTTATCCCAATGAAATTTTAAAGTAATCTTTACCAATGGGGATTAATTCACATTATTGTTCAGATAATCCTTAATAAGGGTCTCCGCAATTTGAACAGCATTAAGAGCTGCACCTTTTCGTAAGTTGTCACTGACAAGCCAGAAAAGAAGGCCATTTTCAACGGATTTGTCTTTGCGTATCCGACTAATAAAGACATTGTCTTCTCCTACAATCTCAGCGGGCGTTACATAACCATCTTCTTGACGAGAATCCACAATAGAGATTCCAGGGAATTCTCGCCAAAGAGCTCGTGCTTCACCCACAGATAAAGGATTTTCTAATTCCAGGGCAACCGCCATAGAGTGGCCAATAAAGACAGGAACACGCACACAGGTAATAGCAACCCCCACTTTAATTCCCAATATTTTTTGAACCTCATTCGCTACTTTTGTTTCTTCAAAGGTTGTTCCGTCGGGAAGAAAAGTATCAACTTGAGGAATAACATTAAAAGCAATTTGCTTGGGCAACTCTTCCTTAACGACGGATTGATTCATATAAATTGCCCGTGTTTGGTTAAAAAGTTCATCCATGGCAGCACGTCCTGCGCCAGAGACCGATTGATAGGTTGAAACTACAAGGCGCTTAAGTCCGACTTCAGCCATTAAAGGTTTTAAAGCCATTGTGAGAGGAAGAGCCACACAATTGGGATTGGCTATGATACCACAGCCTTTATACCCCGCTAATGCCTCTGGGTTTACTTCGGGAACAACCAAAGGAATTTCTGCCTCTTGACGAAACTGAGAAGAATTATCAATGACAATACATCCGGCTTCTGCAGCCATAAGGGCAAATTCTGTTGACACCAAAGTGCCAGCTGCAAAAAGGGCAAAATCAAAGCCTGTAAAATTAAATTCTGTGATGGGGATAACGTCTAAGACTTTATCTTCTCCAAAAGAAACGCGTTGTCCTCTAGAAGTGGACGAGGCCACCGCTTGAATTTCATCGATGGGAAATTTTCTTTCCGCAAGGAGATTTAAAATTTCTTGACCCACATTTCCAGTGGCTCCAACAACAGCAACACGGTATCCCATTTAGATCTCCCTTTACATACGAATTAAGTTTGAACCCCACGCAAATCCTCCGGCAAAGGCCTCACAAAGAATAAGATCTCCTTGTTGGATTCGTCCATCTCTTATGGCTTGATCAAGAGCTAAAGGGATGGATGCGGCCGAGGTGTTGGCTTGATCAGCACCCGTATGGATGACTTTTTCATCGGGCAGTCCTAGTTTTTTTGCTGTAGCATCTATGATGCGTTTATTTGCTTGATGTGGAACAAGCCAATCAAGTTCTTCTTGCTTAACATTATATTTTTTTAAAATATCTTCAACAGCTTCTTCCAACCTATGAACAGCATTTCGAAACACTTCGCGTCCATTCATCTGAATTGTCCCTACGCTTTGAGTTGTGCTCGGTCCCCCCGAGACATACAACTCATCATACCCTTGTCCATCCGTACGCAACAAGCTTCCAATAATGCCTCTATCTGTATCAGATTCCGCTTTCAATACAACGGCACCAGCACCATCCCCAAACAAAACCGCCGTCCGGCGATCGTTCCAATCTAAAAGGCGACTCATAGTCTCTGAACCGATAACAAGAGCTGTTTCTGCCATACCTTGTTTGAGGTAAGCATCAGCTGTTGCAAGTGCGAAAACAAAACCACTACAAACCGCAGCCTGATCGAAAGCAAAACCCTTTGTATTTCCTAACTTTGCTTGAATGCGTGTTGCTGTTGCTGGAAAGATGTGATCAGGCGTTGAGGTTGCTAAAATAATCATGTCTAAATCTTTAGGATCTACCCCTGCACTTTCTAAAGCCCTTTTAGAAGCTTCAATCGCCATATCAGAAGTATATTCATCGGGGGCTGCAATATAGCGTGCACAAATTCCCGTTCTTTCAACAATCCATTCATGAGAAGTTTCAAGATGTTTAGGAAGATCAGAGTTGATAACCCTCTTCTTTGGAAGATAACTTCCTGTTCCTAAGACAACTGAACGCCGTGTCATAGCTGTACGACCTTTTCAGAGGGGTCCTGACTCGAAAACTCTTTGCGAAGATGCTCTGTTATTTTAGAATTCACCATATCAATTGCAAGTTCTAAAGCGTGAGCAAAACCATAGGCATCGGCGCCACCATGACTTTTAATAGCAATTCCATTCAAGCCCAGCCAAATTCCCCCATTATAACGTCTATAATCAAGGCGTAAGGAAAGCTTTCTCAACATGGGTTTTGCAAGCAAATAACCAAGACTAGCTATGAAGGAGCTCCGAAAAGCTTCTTTCATTGATTGAAGAGCAAGTTGCATTACACCTTCACCTGCTTTAAGAACAACATTTCCTGTAAAACCGTCCATGATAATAACATCCACCGTACCCCGCATGATATCATCACCTTCTACAAACCCATAAAATTCATCTTTAATTGAGGAGTTTCGGATTAATTCTGCAGCTTCCTTAACCATAGAATTTCCTTTTATATCCTCTGTTCCTACATTCATAAGGCCTATCTTAGGTTTTGGCAAATGAAGGACATAACGAGCAAACATTTCCCCCATAATGGCAAATTGCTTGAGGTTTTCAGAGGAGCACTCTACATTAGCCCCTAAGTCTAACAAAACAACTTCTCCATTTAAACTGGGTGCAAGACTGGCAAGGGCGGGACGATCAATGCCGGGCATTGTTTTTAAAAGAATCTTAGCAAGAGCCATATAAGCTCCCGTGTTACCCGCAGAAATAACTCCTTGGGCACGCCCTTCTGCCACCGCTAAAATAGCCTGACGCATGCTTGAATTTTGCAGTCCTCTTATAGCGGCGCTGGGTTTTGTTTCTGCTGTGATAACTTCCTGACAAGGAATAAAAGTGACTCTTTCTTCAAGGGATTTTGGAAGAGAAAGAAGGGGCTTTACCTTTTCTTCCTCTCCATAAAGAAGAAAATCTACAAAAGGATAGCGCTGGGCCACTAACTTAAGGCCCTGAATAATAACCTCAGGGGCCTTATCACCGCCCATTGCATCAATTGCTATTGTAAAGTTCACTTGAGGATCCCCCATTAATGGAAGATGTTTTAAGCTGTGGGTGAGGATTCTTCAACCGCCCGCCCTAAAACTTGACGTCCTTTGTAATGACCGCAAGAAGGGCAAAGGTGATGAGGAAGCTTACGGGCCCCACAATTAATACACTCCACACTCGCAACTGGCGTAAGAGCATGATGGGCTCGACGCATGCGTTGGCGTGAGGGAGATGTTTTCTTCTTAGGAACTGCCATGTTAACTACCTATCGTTCTCGTAAATTTAGTTTAGATTGCTTGTTTAGCTTAAAAAAAAGATAACAGCAAGTATTTCCTACCATCAAGCAATATGCTAAGGTTCATATTTATAGAGCTTAACTTAAAAATTCAACCCTTTTCGAGAGAAAAATCTTATGAAACATTGTTTTTTTTATCTTCTTTCTCTCTCTCTTTGGATTCCGGAAGTAGCTTTTTCAGTCACTCAAGCTTCAAGTTACACAATAGCGCCTTCTTCAAACTACACGATAACACCCGCTCCCAAGTCCGAGAAGCCATCTCCTGAACCCTCAGTTGCCTTTCCTACGGAGTATTTAAGAAAGCTTTCAGATGCTACAACTGCAATGAAAGCAAAGGGGCAAATTAATTGTACTCAGCTTTTGAATAAAACTTGGGCCTACCCGAATGCTCTTGTTACACCTTTTTGTTATGCTGCTGAGACAAGCTGCACAAGTCTTCAGCTTTTAAATAGCGCCATGAGTACAGCAAAAAGCAAGGAGTTGGAAAACTTGCAAAAAAATCATACATTTCTTACTCAAACTGTATATATGAATTTATACGCTTGTGTTCAAGCTTTAGAGGCTGCAATGACAAACGATAAAAAAGTCTTACCTCCTTTGGGATATTATGCTCCTTTCCAAGGGGCAATAACACCTAGTGGAAAATAGAAAAATCCTAATGATATCCTCCTGCAGCGAGGTTCAAATTTTCCAAGATCTCTTATAGGCTTCATACTGGCTCCCTGTTAATGGCAAAATTCCATGAAAAAGCTTATCAGGTGAATTTTCTGGTTTCAATTCAACAACGTAAGGCCATTCGCCCCATTCTTTTGAGGAGAGGTAAGTTTCTGGCAGAAGTTTCATGATGATAAAACCAATCTCCTTCCTCTTTCCAAACTCAACCAGCTTATTATATAAACCCCAATAGAATTCCTGAGCCGAAATAACGCTGGTTTTTGTTTCCTGATCTCTATTTTTAGAAAAATAAGAAAAAGAACATTCCCACACAAATCCCTGAAGGGGAAGAGCTCCGACAAGTTCACGTACATCTTCCTGAATTTTATATAGTTCCTTTTTAAGCAGAAGAACGCTCCCTATAAACTCAGCTTCTCTTCCTTCTAGAAGTTCTTCTACAAGGATATAATTTACATTTTTCAATTCCGAAACATCTATAGAATCTTCCTTTAAAAAAATCATATGATGTTCTATTTTCTTAATATATTTGCTTTTGTGGTTACCTTCTTTTGGTTCAATAATATCAAATTTGAGCATGCGCTCTCCTTTCTACAATTTACTTTAACAGCTCAGCAAAAGGCCTATTATGAAAGACAGAAATGTAAATTTGATACTTTCTCCCTGTATTACAATAGGCCTTTTTAGGTTCTCTTCATTTTTAATAATACATTCACGACGGTTTAATCCGCTCTTATAGAAACGCTTACCTGAGAAAATTAGGGTTATTAATCTCCCTCTGTTTGCTCATTTAGGTTAATCATTTTTGATATTTTGTATACAAGAAATTTTGAAAGCGCTAGCTTTTTTTAATGAATTTAATTTTAGGCTTACCAAAAATATCATTTTATACTAAGATCCAAGAAATTAAAATTAGGTATAAGGTTTTATGACATCAGCATTGAAAGAGAAAATTATCGAACGCATGGAAGCAAAAAACCTTTCCATTGCAGAGTTGGAAAGACGCGCTGGTTTAAGCATCCATTCAGTTAGAAACATTCTAAAGGGTCGAATCAAAAAACCAAGCGCTCAATCCCTTCAAGCTATTGCCGAAGCATTAGAATGCTCCATCATTGATCTTATGAGTGCTTCCTCTGCTAGGAGTGATGGGTATTCACCAGAACTCCATGGAAGAATTCGGAAACGGTCGCGTATGGATCATCCAGATCTTATGCTCGATTGCTCAAAGCAAATTTTAGCCTTAATCGAAGAAAAAGGGATTAAGGTTTCTGTTGATGAATATCTTGATGCCTTAAAGAAAGTCTATTTTTATTCCTCTAGAGAAGAGCCAAGAAAGTTTGATATGAGGTTTGCAGAGTGGCTTATCGAAAGTCAATTTGATGACTATAAAGCACTCCCAAAATAAGCCTTTTTATCGACACACAGCCTCTCCTAGTTTTTGAAGGTTAACGCGAAGTTCAGTGTCTTCTACCCCTTCTATTTGTTTTTCAAGCCATGCCTTTTCTTCTTGGCTAAGAATTTTGGGGGGAGAAGGCATTTTTGTTTCGCTCTGAAATGTTAAACCATGAGTCATTCTTATCTTTGAAAGAGCTTTATAACCAAAAAATGTATTTATTCTCTCTAAAATCAAGTCTTGAGCATACTGAAACAAAAGAGCGCCAGAAGAAGTTACATTTAAATGAAGAGTTCCTTCTGAACGTTTTCCTTTTGGAAAGGTTATTTTTTCTGCAAAGGACATTTGAGCAAACTTTTCCCCCACAATTTGCGACCAATGGGTGATAATCTTTCCTTCCATTAGACCACGATTTTTAAATACAGGCTTTACAAGCCCTTGTGTAAAAAGGCCTAGGCGCGCCGGTCCAAACTTGCTATTATGTTTCATAGAATTAAGAATACGAGCTTTCTAAAGATTTGAAAAGTGTTCTCAGAAAAACTCCTCACCTGGTATGACCTTTCTCAACGAAGACTCCCTTGGCGGATTCAGAAGAAGAATCCCTACTATACGTGGTTAAGTGAGGTCATGTTACAACAGACAACTGTTGCGACGGTTATCCCCTATTTTAATAGATTTACTCAAAAATGGCCTGAAATTCAAAATCTAGCTGCTGCCTCTTTGGATGAAGTTCTTATTGAATGGCAAGGGCTAGGTTACTATTCCAGAGCACGAAACCTTTATAAGTGTGCTCAGCATTTAACAAAATCCTTTCCTCAAGAAGAACATGAACTTATAAACTTGCCTGGAATTGGCCCCTATACAGCTGCTGCGATTGCTTCTATTGCCTTTAACAAAAAAGCAGCTGCTGTTGATGGTAATGTTATTCGGGTCTTATGCCGCTATTACGGACTTGACACTCTGAATCCTTATGAACCCGTACGTGCTAAGCTCTTGAAACTTCTTCCCGAGGCGCGCTGCGGAGATTTTACAGAAGCTTTGATGGAACTTGGTGCTCTCATTTGTCGACCTAAAAATCCCTCCTGTGAAAGTTGCCCTTTTCAAAAGACTTGTAAGGGCTATGAAATGGGAAAGCCTGAATCTTTTCCAAATAAGCCACCTAAAAAGAAGTTACCCACCCGCTATACCACTGCCTTTATAATTCAACGTGAAGATGGGGCGATTTGGTTAAGAAGACGGCCTTCGCAAGGCCTTTTAGGTGGTATGATGGAAGTTCCCTCCACGCCTTGGACAGAAGAAAAAAATAGTGAGGAGAAATTAACTGTAAAGCATACCTTCACTCATTTTCATCTAAATGCAGCACTTTGTTATGCAGACAAACCTATGGAAGGGGAGGGGATATGGGTTCAACCCCATGATTTAAAGAAGCATGCACTTCCTACCGTTATGAAAAAAATCATTAGCACGGGTTTAAAAGGGCGCGAATAGGAGCGAAACTTTTACGATGATGGTGTGTAACTCCATGTTTTTTTAAGGATTCCTGGTGCTCTGCAGTTCCATAACCTGAATTGCGCTCCCAGCCATAATGAGGACATTCTCGAGCTAAGACTTCCATATCTTGATCTCGAGTCACTTTTGCTAAGATAGATGCTGCCGCAATTGAAAGACTTTTTCCATCTCCTCCGATAACGGGATGAACCTCAATACCATCAAACTTTGGAATAAATTTTCCATCAATGAGCAAGGTTGGAGGAGCAAAAGGCAAAGCTTGCACAGCACGTCGCATAGCTAAAAATGTGGCTTGCAAAATATTATGGAGATCAATCTCGGCAACAGATGCTTTGCCAATAGCAAAGACAAAATTTTCTAATTCATGAAGACTTTTAAAAATACTCTCTCGTTTTGTTTTAGAAAGTTTTTTTGAATCTTGTATGGCATCCTCAAGCCTCTGAGGAGGAGGCTTTAAAAAAACGGCAACAGCAGCAACGACTGGACCTGCCCAAGGACCTCTCCCTGCTTCATCTACTCCTCCGACAGGTCCTTGAAATTGAGATTCAATCTGGAAGGTTGGCACGACGTGATAATCCCTGTTTGCACTTTTTATAGATTCGCTGAAGAAAAAGAAATTCCCGGCCAAAGAGAAGATTTAGAAGTTTCATGAAGCTCGTCGTTCGTCTAGGAGCGATGTCGTGAAGTCTTTTGGCCGTTGCAAGCCAAATAGGGCTTAAAGCTAATGAAAGAACGGTTAAAGAAACAATAAGGTTTGTTCCATACTGGGTCACAATTCCAACTTCCTCACCAACGGTTGCTAGAAGAAAAGAAAATTCCCCCAATTGCCCCAAAACGACCCCCGAAAGAAAAGATTTGGTCCAGGGCTGACGCAAAAGATGGAGAATACTAATATTCAAAGCCGTTTTTCCCAAGGTAATGAAGACAAGAATCATTAAGACTTTTCCTAGATTTTCCCAAATAAAATTAACATTAAGGAGTAACCCTATAGAGAGGAAAAAAATCATCATCAATACACTATAAATGGGGGTCATTTTTTCAATAAAGACTTGCCGTTCATGGCTATTTCCCATGATTAGTCCTGCCAAAAAAGCTCCATAGGCCGCAGAAAGTCCTGAAAGACCTGCAATGGCTGAGGCTCCAAAACAAAAGGCAAGTCCCATTAAAGGAGTGAGGTCCACATGACCTGCAACTTGGGTTAAAAAAGGAAGGCGAATACGCTCTTTCCGACTTAAATACCAGACAAGTACAGCAAGAAGTCCCAAGGAAATCAGGATCTTAAGGAGCATAATTGTTAAATTAAATTCACCCCCTGGTTGAAGCCCTCGAATAATAAGGATCATCGGAACGATAGCCAGGTCTTGCGCAACGAGAACACCAATTGTCAGGCGTCCTGTTCCTGTTTTAAGCTCTCCAATTGTATCGAGCATTTTGACAGCCACTGCCGTACTACTGAGAGCAAAAACAAAGGCAAGGAGAAGAGTAAGATTGAGAGGCCAATGGAAAAAATGAGCCAAGGGAAAAGCAATCGCCAGCCCTCCCACAACTTGTAAAGCAACACATCCCACCGCAACGGTCCAAATATTGACAAAAGGCCTGAGGCTTAATTCCATCCCGACAACGAAAAGAAGCATTAAGACGCCTAAATCAGCCAAATCATAAATGGCTTCTTTATTTTCAATGAATCCGAAGCAGGAGGGACCGAGAAAAACACCCGCTAAAATATACCCTAGGATGGCGGGCTGCTTAAATCTTTCAAGAATAATACCTCCGGCAAGAGCTGCGGTAACAACGATTGCTATTTGTGTGAGAGTGGAATCTATATGCATGATCCAGAGAATAACATGAGTTCTCTTGTTTTAAAACCCTTCATCCTGAACTTATTCACTTAGAGAAATGTTGACAGAGCTTTTAGGGATTCATACTCTGAAAGAAAAAAGAGAGGTTTTATGTCTGATGATCCTGCATTAGACAGTTTAAAAAGAAAAATTCAAGAGGCTAAAAAAGAAAGTGCTTCTCAGCCGCAGCAAAAAAAGTCCTCTTATAATCTCGGAGGGAAATTCTTTAATGTAGGTGCTGACCTTGTTGCTGGGGTTTTTGTAGGTGTGGGGCTCGGTCTTCTTATTGACTGGATTTTTAAAATATCTCCCTGGGGACTCATCTCCTTCTTTATTCTAGGCTCGGTAGCTGGTATGGTGAATGTATATCGAAGCCTCAAGAATAAAGAGCCGAAGGATAATAAGAAGGATACCCATGTTTGATCCCCTTCACCAATTTGAAATTCATACCCTTATTCCCCTCAGCATTAAGGGGTTTGATGTTTCTTTCACAAATTCCTCTTTGTTTATGCTTTTGGCTGTCCTGACGACCACCTTTTTCTTAGTGGGGGGAATTTATCGCTCAAAAACCATTCCAAGTCGTTGGCAATCCCTCGTTGAGATGGCTTATAGATTTGTTGAAAATCTTATTGATGAGACCATAGGTATTAAAGGGCGCCCCTATCTGCCATTTATTTTTACCCTTTTTATGTTCATTTTAATGGGCAATCTAATCGGAATGATCCCCTATAATTTTACATTTACAAGTCAAATTATTGTTACCTTTGGACTGGCCATTATAGCTTTCAGCGTTGCGACCATTGTCGGTTTTGTACGTCATGGTTTTCATTATTTTTCTCTTTTTGTGCCTCAGGGGGCACCAGTTTATATGCTACCTCTCATTATTCCTATTGAGCTTCTCTCCTATCTTTCTCGTCCTGTAAGTCTTTCTATTCGTCTCTTTGCCAATATGATGGCGGGCCATACCATGTTAAAGGTTTTTGCAGGCTTTACTGTTCTTTTAGGCGTTTTTGGGATTGCACCTCTGACCGTTAATATTCTTCTGACTGCTTTTGAAATTTTGGTTGCTGTTTTACAAGCCTATGTTTTTACAATTTTAACGTGTATTTATTTACATGATGCCATTCATTTACATTAGAAAAGGAGACTAAAATGGAAGTTGAATCAGCACGTATGATAGGCGCAGGCCTTGCAATGTTTGCCCTGGCAGGGGTGGGACTTGGTATAGGGCTTATCTTTTCCTCTTTAATTAACTCTATCGCTCGAAATCCATCGGCGCGAGAACAAGTCTTTCCGGTAGGTATTTTGGGATTTGCTCTCACCGAAGCTGTGGCCCTTTTCGCTCTCCTTATTGCGTTTTTGATTCTCTTTAAATAAGCGGGAATTTTGGAGCTAAGAGCATGCCTCAATTAAATACCTTAACCTACTCATCTCAACTTTTTTGGCTTGGGATATGCTTTTTGGCTCTCTACCTCATCTTAGCTTACATTGTTCTTCCCAAAATCACCCGCATTTTTGAGATGCGAGAGGAAACTATAGAGGAAAAGCTTAATAAAGCCAGTACCTATCGAGAGCAAGCGGAAGACCTTCGTGCGGACTATGAAGGGATTCTCGCTCAAGCTAAAGAAAGGGCACACCAACATTTAAAGTCTACGTCAACAACAATTTCAGCAGCCATTGCTAATCAACAAAAAGACTTTCTTGATAAGCTAAGCGATCGTCTTCATGTTGCAGAACAAGAGCTCTATCGATCCCGCCTTGAAAGTAGTAAAGAAGTAGAATCCTTAGCACGTGACGTTGCCAATACCATTTTCTTAAAATTGACAGGGAAAGTGGGCTCTTTCGATAAGGAAAATAGAAATGTTTAAAACGCCTGAATTTTGGGTTTTGATCGCTTTTGTTCTTTTTCTCTTTGCTTTTGGGAGAAAGATTCTGGGCTTTTTAACTCAATCTTTGGATGAACATCGCAATAAGGTTTCTCGCCAACTCGAGGAAGCAGAGCGCCTGCAAGATGAAGCCCTCAGCCTTCTCGAGGCCTATAAACAAAAACATGAAGAAGCCCTAAAGCAATCCGCTGAAATTATTGCCTTTGCTGAAGAAGAAGCTCTTGCTTTGAAAAAAGAAAAAGAGCGTGAATTTGACCACTTTATGAAGCAGCGCGAAAAAGCATTGCTTGAGCGAATAGAGAATGAAAAAGAAGAAACAAAGACAGCCTTTCGAAAACAAATCCTTGAAGAGGCAATTACTCATGTTGAACGTTTTCTTGAGACTCAAAAGGATGAAAAAAAGAAACTTACTGAAAATGCCTTAAAAGAGGTTACGGATATCTCCCTATTTCCAAAGGACATCCTTAAATAGGAAAACATGAAAAAATACATTTTTCATATTCTGCGTCGAATTTTTGGCTATTTATTTTTGATTGTAGGTGTTCTCTCTGGTTTTCTTCCCATTTTACAGGGATGGATTTTCATTGTTCTTGGACTTATTCTCCTTAAAAATGAACCCTGGGCTCGAAAGATTATTCTATGGCTTCACAAACGTTATCCTGATAAGCGCCATCATTTTAAAAACATTCACAAAAAGCTTGATGAATGGTTTGGTAAATGGTGGCGTCATTAAAACGGTTTCTCTCCCTCAACCCTTTCTTTTTTCTCAAATTTCTGTAGGATAGAATCTATAAGATTGATGAGGATAAGATGAAACGAGAAGGATACTACCGTACTCCCACGGTTGGAAAAAATCACATTGTTTTTTGTGCAGACGATGATCTGTGGCAAGTGCCCCTTTCAGGGGGAAAGGCCGAACGACTTACGGCAAGCACAGGTGAAGCGAGTGATCCCATTTTATCACCCGATGAAAAATGGATCGCTTTTACGGGCACCCATGAAGGTCACGGAGAAGTTTACCTTATGCCGTCCGAAGGGGGAGAGGCTCGCAGATTAACCTTTATTGCTGAAGGGGCCCTTGTCGTTGGATGGACGCCTCAAGGTGAAGTTATCTATTCAACCAATAAAAATCTTCCGTTTCGAACACGTGACCTTTACAAGATTGATCCGAAGTCAGGAATTTCTAAAAAAATTCCCTGTGGCCCCGCTAACTTTATTGACTATGATTCTCAAGGCAAAGGGTCAGTTATCCAACGCCATGGTCATGGTTACGTTTCTTGGAAACGGTATCGAGGCGGTACGGCTGGTGAGCTATGGATTGATAAAGCAGGGTCAGGAGATTTTAAAAAGTTAGTTCATATTAAGGGAAATGCTCTGCGTCCTCTTTGGACTGAAGGACGTATTTATTTTATTAGTGATCACCAGGGGCATGGAAATATATACTCATGTACACCTGAAGGTGAAGATCTTAAACGCCACACCTCCCATGAAGACTTCTTTGTTCGAGGTCTTAACTATAAGAACGGCACATTCGTTTATACAGCTGGTGGTGATCTTTACACTTTTACTTTAAAAGACAAGGGCCCTCGCAAAATTGAAGTTGAATTTTTCTCCTCATTTTCCCAGCGTTCAAGAAAGTTTGTTGACCCCTCAACCTACCTTTCTTCTTATACTTTAAACAAAAATGGCTCTCAGCTTTCTATTGTCACGCGAGGACGACCCTTTTCTTTTGCCAATTGGGAAGGTCCTGTTTTTCAATACGGCGAGCGGGATGGTATACGTTACAAATCCTCCTCATGGCTTTTTGATCAAAAACGTCTTTTGATTGTGAGTGATCGCGAAGGTGAAGATCGGCTTGAAATTCATGCTCTTGAGTCTCTTAAAGAACCAAAAGTCTTAAAGAAAATGAATTTGGGGCGTATTCTCTCTCTCAAAACCTCTCCGACTCAAGATGAAGCCGTTCTTGCAAATCACCGTTGTGAGCTTTTTCATGTCAATTTAAAAACTGAAAAAATCCAAAGAATAGATAAAAGTGATTTTGGCGATATAAGAGGCTTAAACTGGTCTCCCGATGGCAAATGGATTGCCTACGATTATCCTCTTAATGATCGGTTAAGAGCCATCAAACTTTGCGAGATTAAAGGATTTAAAACCCATATAGTTACAAAGCCTTTGCTCGAAGATTTTTCGCCGAGTTTTGACCCTGAAGGCAAATATCTCTATTTTCTTTCAAGACGTACCTATGCTCCTGTTTATGATAATCTCCAATTCGAAATGGGGTTTCCTAAGGGAACAAAGCCTTACCTTATTCTTCTTGATAATACGCTTGTCTCTCCTTTCATTCCTCGCTTGAAAGAAGAAGAAAACAAGCCTCAGACAAAAGAAGAAAAGAAACCCGCAGGCCCCAAGCCTATTAAAATTGACCTTAAGGGGATTGAAGATCGTCTTCTTGAGTTTCCCGTAGAAGCTGGTGATTATGCCAGCATTCGAGGTCTTCCCGGAAAGGTCCTTTATCTCTCTTTTCCTTTGCACAGTGTTCTTGAAAGTAATGGAGAAGATCTTTCTTCCAGTGGCAATTTGAAGTGCTATGATTTTGCAGCTCTGAAAGAAGAAACGCTTATTTCAAAAGTGGGCTCTTATACCCTGTCTGCCAATTATCAATGGCTTTGTTATTATGGCTCTAAAAAGCTTCGTGTTGTTAAAGCCGGAGAAAAGCCTCAAGAGAATGATCCCTCCTACCGTAAGGGGGGCTGGATTGATTTAAATCGGGTGAAAGTTTCCGTAACGCCTCCTAAGGAATGGGCCCAAATCTTTGATGAAGTTTGGCGATTGCAAAAGGATTTTTTCTGGACAGAAGACATGTCCAAAATCAATTGGGATGGTATTTATAAGCGTTATCAGCCTCTTTTAAACCGAGTTGCTACAAGGGGTGAGCTTACGGATCTTATTGCAGAAATGCATGGGGAACTTGGGACATCTCATGCTTACGTCTTTGGGGGCGATTTTCGCTCCCCTCCTTTTTATCCTATAGGTAACTTAGGCGCAGACTTTACTTACGATAAAACACAAAAAGCCTATAAGATTACAAACATTACAAAAGGGGATCTTTGGTCACCTTCCAAAACCTCGCCTCTAACATCACCCGGGCTTGGTATTCAAGAAGGAGATTATGTTCTTGCCATTAATGGTCAAAAATTAGATGAGAAAACTTCTCCTGAAATGTTACTTGTGAATCAAGTGCAGAATACGATTTCTCTTCTGGTTAAATCGGGAAAAGGAAAAGCCAAACAAGCGCTTGTCAAAACCCTTGGAACACAAATTCCGTCTCGTTATCGGGATTGGGTTGAAAAAAACAGGGCTTATGTTCATGAAAAAACAAAGGGCCGTATTGGATACATCCATATTCCTGACATGAGCATTCAAGGATTTTCTGAATTTCACAGAGGATTCCTTGCAGAGTTGAATCGAGAAGGTCTTGTCGTGGATGTTCGTTATAATGGGGGAGGAAATGTTTCTCCCCTGCTTCTCGAAAAACTTGGTCGTAAACGTTTGGGGTACGATCAAACCCGCTGGTATGGATCTATTCCTTACCCTTCCGAATCCCCTATGGGCCCTATGGTTGCTCTTATCAATGAATATGCGGGATCGGATGGAGATATCTTTTCCCATAGTTTTAGAATGCTTAACTTAGGTCCCCTCATTGGAAAACGAACCTGGGGCGGCGTTATTGGCATGTGGCTGCGCCATGGTCTTGTGGATGGGGGATCAACAACTCAGCCCGAGTTTTCTTTCTGGTTTTACGATGTAGGCTGGACAATTGAAAATTATGGAGTTGATCCTGACATCGAAGTTGAAATTAGTCCTCAGGATTATGAAAAAGGAATTGATCCGCAATTAGATCGTGGCATTAAGGAAGTCTTGGCGATTTTAAAGGCATCGCCCCCGCTGAAGCCCTTCTCAACGGAAAAGCCTAACTTAGCGGCGCCAAGGCTTAATCGAACTTAAGTACTTTTGCAACCTTCTTAAGTGTTTTCTGTCTTTCACTTTTGAACGCTTCTCTATCTATTTGTGAAGGACCTAAGGCTGGGTGAAGTATATTTCCTATGAGATGAAATTTCACACACTCTCCTTTTTCAAGGGCCTGTGCCTCAGATTCTTTTATAATCTCTTTTGCTTTTTGTTTTGTAAGCCTGGTAGCTACAACAGTGACTTCTTCAGATTGGAGATCTTGCCTTGTTACAATATATCGATCCCGACCTCGGTGGAGTCCCTTTGGCAAAAGGGCTTGTCTTGTTGGTGTTTGTTTAAGATGATGAACTTCAGTTTCTTCGCCCCTATATGTCAAAGGATTAAGGCCTAAGCTCATTCGTTCAATGCTAGTTTCTAGGTCAAGGATGTCGGGATCATAAAACATTCCGGAAGTTAAAAACTTAGGAGCAAATTTCTTATAAATTTCTTCTATGCTCTTCGGAGAAACATGGCCGTGAATAGTTTTCTTCATAGCCAATGCACTTCGAACAGGTGAAAGATCATTCTCTAATTTACTTAAAGGAGAAACTACACTTTTTCTTTTTGACTTTTGAGGAAGCATAGAAGGTTTCTCCTCATTCTCCTTATCGGCATCCAAGGCAAAAGAATTCTGCAAGAAACAAATCTGCAGAAATGCAACAACAAACAATAAGCGCATCAACACCAGTAACTCTCACATATAAACAAATACTCATGAGAATATGGAGATGAGACGCGAGAGAGACAATTATAATTGCGTTATATTAGAGATTCACTAACATTAGCTCAAAAAGAAAAAAATTTATTAGAATTTTAATTCTATTTTATTAAATTTTTATCCATTTAGGCGAAAAGCAATGGAAAAAGTCTTTTCTACACAGCCTTCAGCTAGAATCCAACTTTGAATCACTTTAAGGGCGGCTTCATCTAAAAGATCGTAGCCAGAGCTTGTCTGTACCTTGGTATCAATAACTTTTCCCTCATTATTTGTTCGAATAAAAATTGCGACAACCCCTTCTTGCCCTCGCTTGCGGCAAACCCAGGGGTAAGTTGGTAAAGGTTGGTAGGATTTTCTTGAAGGAGGGTTTGGACTCATGGGTTTTGTTGCAAGAGGACTTCCGGTTTGCTGAAGATTTTTTTCCTCAATTTTTTGAGGAGTTAATGTTGGCTTAACGCTTTTTTTCTTTTCCTGTTTTTCTTGTTTTAGGGGAACCTGAGAGATTATTTTTTCAATTTTCTTTTCCAACCAAATCACATGGATTGGTTTTTCTTCTTCGGCACCCTTTTCCCATGAAATCAGGAGTATTCCTCCTAAAAGAAGAGTATGTAAAAAAAATGAAAAAACTCCAGGGGTGAGACGATGGATCATGTTATTGCCTCTAGACCTAAATAAAAGGCTCTACCGCGTGCCCCATACCCAAATACTTCCTCATAACGTTTGTTTGTAAGATTTTCAACGCGTCCAAAAAGCGATAAATGCTGAATAATTTTATAAGCTCCTCCTATATTAATCAATCCATAAGGGGCAAGCGTTTTTTTGGAGACATTATCTTTTCGAGAAGACACACCATAAGCTTGCATAAATAAGGAAAGGGACTTCGTCGTTTGCCAATAAACTTCACCGGCTCCTTTAAAAAGGGGAATAAGGGGAGAGGTAACCTTTCCTGGATAATCTCGAGCATGATTTATGGTAAGGGATGTCTTGATTTCAAGATTTTTAGTGGGGTTAAGGACAAGGAATGTCTCTATTCCTTGGGTGACGCGTTTCCCCCCATTATAGCGCTGCCACTTATTATTTATCAAACGCTTGGAAAGGGTAATTTTATCAATTTGAGTCAAAAAAGCTGTCAGGCTGAGCTTACCTTTCTTTTCCCAAAAAACCTGGTCAAGACCGGCATCCACACTTTGGCTTTTTTCAGGCTTTAGATTTGGATTAGGAATTTGCCATAAAAGATTCTGTTGAAACAGATCAGAAAGGGTTGGGGGTTTAAAGTTCGTCCCATAACTGGCTCTTAGAGTGGTTGATGAAGATACCTTATGATCTACTCCCACATTAAAAGTCAGTTTTCCTCCCAAAGATTCATACTGATCTCCCCGAATTCCGCCTTTTAATGCCGTGGATTCAAAAGGCTTATAGGTGTTAATAAGAAAAATCCCTCCATGGCGACGCGTGTGTGTTTTAGTTTCTTCTGCTTGTTCCTGTCCAAGGTCTAATCCCGGAAGAAGTGTGTTTTTTGAATTGATTTTAATTTCGGAAATATAGGCTAGAACAGGGTGAGATCCAATGGTTTTGTTATGAAAATTCGGCGTTTTTGTGGCTTGTTCAAAGCGAGGATAAGATAGCTTTAAAGAGTGATCAATGCGCTCTCCGCCCCATCTATTCTCAAGGCTGGAGAGAAAGGTTTTTGTATTCGTAAAATTGTTGGCACGTATGGGAAGGAAAATGTTTTTGTCAGGGAAAAATCGAGGTTCATCAAACTGAACTTTCGCCTCTATGTAACGAAGAATTCCTTCAATTTCCCAATTATCCTGTAAGGCATAACCCACGCGAGAAGAAACAGTTCCATTGCGATAGCGGTCGCCTTGGGAATTGCCATGAAGAGGATTGATAAAGGATGCAGGTCCTCTCCCAAAACCAGCTAGAGTTGTGGAAAATTGAAGAGGTCCTTTTTCTCCCTGGGCTGTGAGAGTTCCATAGCGGGTTGTGAAGCTACCTCCTTCTCCCGTTGCTTTTAAGGAAGGTTTTCCACGACCTTTTTTAGGGATAAGCTGAATCACTCCTCCTAAGGCTCCCGGTCCATAAGCCAAAGCTTGTGCTCCTGGAAGGACTTCAATTTTTTCCATATCTGCATTTAAAAAATTTGAAAGGTCAACACCGCCGCCGGTAGCAGGGTTATTGACATAGATTCCATCTACTAAAACTAAATTTTGAGCAGAACGGGCGCCGCGCATAGAAAAATCCACCTCTCTCCCCACAGGACCTCTCGAATTTAGCTGAATGCTTGGGGCATAGGGGAGGGACTCTTTGAGAAAGGTCTCTTGAAAATTCTCAATATCCTGCTGAGATATGATTGTTTCGGTATTTCCAACAGCTTCTAAAGCTTCAACAGGACGCAAAGCTGTAACTTCATAGACCTCATCTGCCATGACAGGAAGGACTGGCGTTAAAATAAGAAAGTAAAAAAAGTGACGATAAAGGGCCATAAAGTACCCGCTGTTGGTTGTGAAGACAATTTCTTGTCGTCACCACTAACGGTACTCCGTGACTTTTGACGCACCCCGCGCAAAAGACTGATGACTCGTTCTGGCAGGTCTCCTGGCTCGGGCATCCTCGCATCTCTCCTCCTTCCCAAAGTCAACTTCAGTGGATATATGGAGAGAGCTCTTCCCTTACAGTTACGGGGGTAGCCATGGGTTTTCACCATGTTCTCTTTTCGGCATTGCTGCACCACAACTGGGTCAAATCTAATGAGCAGATCTTTTGTTGTCAATCAGAGGGAAGAAATTTTTAGGACTCTTGCTTTTTTCCATGGTAAGATCTGATTCCTAATAGGAAGTGAAATAGATGTGGCCAGATGTTTTAACCATGCGGGATTTTTATGACTCCCACCTTGGGTATGTCACACGGCGTATGATCAGGCGCAAAATTCGGGAGCTTTGGCCTGAAGTCAAAGGTCAGAATATGATTGCCCTAGGTTATCCCACCCCCTTTTTAAGATATTATCGAGAAGAAGCCACGCGCCTTGTGGCCCTTATGCCTGCTGAGCAAGGGGCTCTTTCCTGGTCCGGTAAAATACCTAATATTGTTGTGTTAACCGAAGAGACAGCGCTTCCCCTTGCCAATAAGTCTGCTGATCTTGCCCTTCTTGTTCATGCCTTAGAATTTACAGCAGATCCCAATGCTCTGATACAAGAGGCTTGGCGCGTTCTTGCGGATGGTGGACGTCTGATTGTTGTTGTCCCTAATCGTGCCGGCATTTGGGCGCGTACAGAGAAAACGCCCTTTGGGCAAGGTCACCCTTATAGTCTTTCTCAGCTCCATCGTTTGCTCAAAGAAAATACATTTAATCCCATCAATTCGGAATATGCTCTTTACATTCCTCCTTTTCAATCACGGGTGCCTTTAAGTACGGCAACAGCTTGGGAAAAAATCGGTTATCGCTGGTTTAAGACATTATCAGGAGTTCTTATTGTAGAAGCTGTTAAAGAGGTTTATGCGGGAACACCCGCTCAAGAATTAAGCTGGAAGGCTAAGCTTCAAGTTTCAAAAAAGCTAATTCTTCCTCTTAAAATGGGAAAAAAAGACTAGATTAAGAGGTTATATTTTAATCTAACTCTGGACAATTATATTATTGAATAGATACTGAGCTCGCCCTAAAGGGCTCCTCAGGATGACATTTTTTTATAAATACAAAGGGTTGTCATCTTGAGACCCGAAGCGTAAGCGGAGGGGACTCAGGATCTTGAAATGTTTAAATGCACCATTTTGATTTCAAACAATGAGTAGGAAAACGAGGCGAAGTCTGCGGAGCGTATTCAAATACGTGAACACCCTGAGTCTGAAGTTTGCTCCATTCACTCGAAGAAAGCAAATTGGTATAAAAAAACCCCCGCATTTGCGGGGGCCTTTCTAAGGATTTTATTCCTTGTAAGCTTAGACTAGTAAACGAGCTTAGCTGTAAGAGCAAACTTGTTGTACTGTGGCTTGAAGGAAGCTGAACGAGTAATGTCATCATCTCCAGTTGTTGATAAGCTCTTCTTGCCAGCAACAGTACCTGTGTATTCAAGACCAACAACAACATGTTTTGTTGCCAAGAAGTCAACTCCAGCTTTCCAAAGGAAAGCATTATAGCGCTTGGATTTACTACCTGAAATATCATCTTCTGTGACAGTGCTTTTCCAAGATGAGTTATCCCAACCTAAACCAACAAATGGCATTACCATGTTCGCGAGAACATAACCAGCACGTCCATAAAGTTGGAGAGAGTTTCTCAGAGAAGCCTTATAACCTAGATTATCTCCATTTGCTTCAATTGAACTGAATTTTCCAGTTGTACTTGCCCAGTTTGCATCAAAAGCAATGCCAAGAGCCCAATTGCAGAAACGATGAGTATAGCCAACACCAACACCACCATCTACACCATTAAAACCAAGGTCGAATTTATGGCTATCAATGGTAGCACCAGCTGCATCAGTTCTAGTATATGTAGTTTTTCCTTTACCAACGCCATAACCAACGTTGCCACCGAGGTGGAACCCTTGGAAAGCTTTGGGGCATGCAGGTGACGCGACTGGTGCTTGAGCCATTGCAGCAGGAATGCTAGCGGCTGTTGCGAGAATTGCGAGTAGAGAAACTTTCTTCATTTTCATATCCTTTCTTGAAAGTGTTCAAGGATATGTAATATCATAAATTAAAAAGAGGTTTAAAAAAAATTAATTGGGATTAACATTATGTTAAAGAAAGTTGCAAAGATACAACAATGACAAAATTACGGTTTGCTCCTTCCCCTACGGGATACTTACATTTAGGCAATATTAGAACCGCCCTGATTAACTGGTTATATGCCCGTTCAACGGGGGGCCAATTTATCCTTCGTTTGGATGATACAGATGTTAGGCGCTCTGAGCAACGATTTGCTGATCAGATTGAAGAAGATCTTTCCTGGCTAGGTCTTGCCTATGAAGAAAAGATAAAACAATCAGATCACTTGGCTCATTATGATAAGGCTGTTGCTTTTCTTAAAGCCAAGGGAAGTCTTTATCCCTGTTTTGAAACTCAAGAAGAGTTAGAGCTTCAGAGAAAAATTCAACTCTCTGCGGGAAAACCGCCTCTTTACAACCGGGCGGCTCTTTCCTTAACTCCCACTCAAATTGAAAAGTATCAAAGTGATGGTTGCAAGCCTCACTGGCGTTTTAAAATGGAAAAAGGTGAAATTCGCTGGAATGATATGGTGCGAGGAGAGGTTGTCTTTCAGGGTGAACTTTTGGGTGATCCTGTTCTTATTCGTGAAGATGGAACGCCCGTTTTTACACTTGCAACGTCGGTTGATGATTTAGAAATGGGCATCACTCACATTATTCGTGGTGAGGATCATGTCACCAACACGGCTACACAGATTCAAATTATGGAAGCCCTTTCGGAAACTCCCAATAAAATTACTTTTGGTCACTTAGCTTTGATTTCAGGGGGAAAGGGAGAAGGTCTCTCTAAAAGAGAAGGCAGCCTGAGCGTTTTTGATCTCCATAAAGAAGGGCTTGAGCCCATGGCCGTTAATAGTCTTCTTGCAAAGCTTGGGACGTCGGATCCTATTGCCCCTCACACCAGCTTAGAAGGGGTTCTCAAAGAATTTGATATTCACAAATTCGGAAGGTCTACCCCTAAACTGCATACGGATGATTTATGGCAGATGAATATAAAAATTCTTCAAATGCTCTCCTTTGACCAGGTTATTTCCCGTTTGGAAAATCAAGGTCTTCCTGGGACGACCCCTGAGTTTTGGGCCCTTGTTCAAAAAAATATTATGAAATTTCATGATGTTAAAGAATGGTGGACTGTTTGCTATGGCCACAAAACTTTCTCTGAGGGGAATATACTTCTTCTCGAAGCAGCAGAACGTTTTCTTCCTCCCGAACCATGGGATGAAGCCACCTTTAAAATGTGGATGGATCAAGTGAAGGAGGAAACGGGTTTTAAAGGGAAAGATCTCTTCATGCCCATAAGGCGGGCTTTAACGGGTCAGGACCATGGTCCTGAATTAAAAGAGTTAATCCTTTTGATGGGACGTCCAAAAATTCTTCATCAACTTCAAACAGCAAGAGCCTAAAAATGCCCCTTATATTACATAATACTCTCACGCGACAAAAAGAACCATTTGTTCCCTTAACTCCAGATCATGTTCGTCTTTATGTGTGTGGTCCCACTGTCTATGATTTTGCCCATATTGGCAATGGCCGTCCTTATGTGGTGTTTGACGTTTTGAATCGCCTCTTAAGACATCTTTATCCTAAAGTCACTTATGCTCGAAATATCACCGACATCGATGATAGAATCATTATTGCGGCTCAAAAAAACAATGAGGATATTTCTCTTCTCACTCAAAGAACAACCGAGCATTTTCAAGATGATATGAAAGCCATTGGAAATATTCCTCCCACCATTGAACCCCATGCTACCGCTCATGTAAGTGAAATGATAGAGATCATTCAAACCCTTATTGAGAAAGAGCATGCCTATGAAAAGGATGGCCATGTTCTTTTCTCGGTAAAAAGTTTTCCTGACTACGGACAACTCTCCCGTTGCCAACATGATGAAATGATTGCAGGGGCGCGGGTTGAGGTAGCCCCCTATAAACGGGATCCTGAGGATTTTATCCTATGGAAGCCATCTGAGGCGGGGATTCCCGGATGGGAAAGTCCCTGGGGATATGGGAGGCCCGGCTGGCATATAGAGTGTTCTGCCATGTCCTCAAAATATTTAGGGGAAACCTTTGATGTTCATGGGGGAGGGCAAGACCTTATTTTTCCCCACCATGAAAATGAGATTGCCCAAAGCCAAGCCTGCTACGGCCCAAAAACCTTTGCGCAGGTTTGGTTGCATAATGGGATGTTGACGGTAAATGGTGAAAAGATGTCAAAATCCCTTGGGAACTTTATAACAGTTCATCAGCTTCTTGAAAAACTTCCCGGAGAAGTCATTCGTCTTGTTTTACTCTCTTCTCACTATCGTCAACCCTTAGATTGGAATGAACAGATTGTGGTGCAATGTCGCCAAAGCCTGGATCGTTTTTATAATGCTTTAAGAGGGAGAGATCTTTCCCAAGAAAAACCAACTCCATGTGAATCCGTAAAAGCAGCTCTTGAAGATGATTTAAATACACCTCTTGCTCTTTCAGCCCTTCATGATCTGGTCTCGCGCCTTCATAAATCTTCAAGTGAAGAAGAAAAAAATCAGTTAGCAGCAACTCTCAAAGCCAGTGGTGAATGGCTGGGGCTCCTTCAACAAGATCCTGAATTTTGGTTTAAAGGGAAAACAGGGATTGACGAAAATAAAATTCTGGAGCTTATTGAGGCGCGTAAAGAAGCAAGAAAACAAAAAAAATTCCTTGAAGCCGATCACATACGGGATGAACTTTTAAAATCAGGAATTCATCTCGAGGATACGCCTCAGGGAACGCTTTGGAGACAACAATAATTTTGAGGGTTTGTGGACGAAAATACATTAACGGTGATACTTGTCGAGCCTCAGCTCGGCCAAAATATAGGTGCTGTTGCACGAGCGATGTTAAATTTTGGTCTTACAGAGTTAAGAATTGTAAATCCCCGCGATGGATGGCCTAATCCTGAAGCCCTTCCTTCAGCTGCCGGTGCTGATAAAATCCTTGAAAATGCAAAAATCTACGCTTCTACCTTAGAGGCGATTGGAGATTTAAATCGTATCTTTGCGACCTCAAATCGAACGCCAGATATGATTAAGTCTATTTATACTCCCAACCTTGCCCTTCAGCACCTGACTTTAACGGCCAGGCAAGGCCAAAAGGTAGGTATTTTATTTGGAGGAGAACGGTGTGGCCTTCGTAATGAAGATATTTCTCTTTGTGAAGCCCTTATTAGAATCCCCACAAGCGATGACTTTTCTTCCCTTAATCTTGCTCATGCTGTGGTTATCATCGCTCATGAATGGTTTGCCCAAACCGCTTCTTCCCCCTTTGAATTTTTTAGGACGGGACGAACGCGCCTCGCTACGCGTGAAGATTTGGGGAGACTTTTTAACCATCTTGAGGAAGAACTTGATCGAACAGGCTTCCTGCGTCATCCAAAAAAGCGTGCGATTATGTTACGCAATATTCGCAATACTTTTCAGCGAGCTCTCTTGACGGAACAAGAAGTGCGTACCTTACGGGGAATTATTAAAAGCCTCACAGATGGTGAAGGAAAAATCCAAAAGAAAGCTAGCTAAACGAGAAGAGTTTACCCTTGGTTGTACTATTTTTTTCTTGTAATATAACAAGATAAGGGAGCTGGGATGGAACATATTCTTAAAAAACTTGAAGCTCTTCGCCAAGCAGCCTTACAAGGTGGGGGGGAAAAGCGTATTGAAGCCCATCATCACAAGGGAAAGCTGACGGCTCGAGAGCGTCTGGAAGTTTTGCTCGATCCCTATTCTTTTGAAGAATGGGATATGTTTGTTGAGCATCGCTGTCATGATTTCCAAATGGAAGATAATAAAATTCCTGGAGATGGGGTAGTGACAGGTTACGGAACCATCCAAGGACGTCAGGTTTTTGTTTTTTCTCAAGACTTTACTGTATTTGGAGGCAGCTTAAGCGAAACCCACGCAGAAAAAATTGCCAAGATTATGGATAAGGCCCTTCAGGTGGGCGCGCCTGTCATCGGACTGAATGATTCAGGGGGTGCCCGCATTCAAGAAGGTGTTGAATCTTTGGCAGGATATGCCACGATTTTTCAACGTAATGTTCTCGCGTCCGGCGTGATTCCTCAAATTTCAGTCATTATGGGGCCCTGTGCGGGAGGTGCCGTTTACTCGCCTGCAATGACTGATTTTATTTTTATGGTGAAACATTCCTCTTATATGTATGTCACTGGGCCAGATGTGGTTAAAACCGTCACTCATGAAACCGTTAGTCATGAGGATTTAGGAGGTGCCGTAACCCATACACAAAAATCAGGTGTTGCCGACCTTGCCTTTGAAAATGATATTGAAGCGCTTCTCGAAGTCCGGCGTTTTTTTGAATTTTTGCCCCTCTCTAATCGTGAGCCCCCGCCCTTCAAAGAAACCTCCGACAGCCCAGATCGCGTGGATCTTTCTTTGGATCGTCTTGTCCCGATGAATTCTTCGAAAGGATATAATATGAAGAATCTTCTCACAAAAGTGGTGGATGAAGAAGATTTTTATGAATTACAGCCTGACTTTGCTGCTAATATTATCATTGGTTTTGGCCGCATGGCTGGAGAGACGGTAGGATTTGTTGCTAATCAGCCTCTTGTCCTGGCCGGCTGTCTTGATATCGATTCCTCTCGAAAAGCCGCACGATTTGTAAGGTTTTGCGATTGTTTTAATATCCCGATAGTTACCTTCGTGGATGTGCCTGGATTTCTTCCGGGCATTTCCCAAGAAGAGGGTGGCATTATCAAGCATGGCTCTAAACTATTATTCGCCTTTGCGGAAGCAACAGTGCCAAAAATTACAGTGATAACGCGCAAAGCTTATGGCGGGGCGTATGATGTGATGAGTTCAAAGCATTTACGGGGGGACGTTAATTTTGCGTGGCCTTCTGCAGAAATTGCCGTAATGGGCTCTAGAGGGGCTGTTGAAATTCTTTTTAAAAAGGACCTGAAAAATAAGGAAAAGATTGACGCTTATACACAAGAATATGGCGAGAAATTTGCAAATCCCTTTGTGGCAGCCAGTCGAGGCTACATTGATGATATTATTCTGCCCCACACAACTCGGATGAGAATTTGTCGGTCTTTAAAAATGCTGAAAAATAAAATAATTGAAAATCCATGGAAAAAACATGATAATATACCTCTATAACAAAGAATAAGGGAGAAAAACTATGAATGAACATCAAGCACGATTACATGTCAAAAAATTGCGTCGTTTTTATACAGATATTCTTATCTATACTGTTGTGAACCTCGGCCTTGTTCTTATTTGGGCCATTTCTGGTGGTGGGACCTTCTGGCCAATTTGGGTTATCGTTGGCTGGGGAATTGGTCTTGGCGTTCATGCTTTTTCTTTAGGTCTTCTACCGCAAATTGACGTTATGGTTCCTTTTTTAACGACTGAATGGGAAGAACAAGAAGTCCGTCGTCTGATGAAAGAAGAAAAGAAGCCAAAAGAAGAAAAAAAGTCAAAAGCGGCAGAAACGAAAATCGAGGTGATCTCTATAAAACCTGTTATGAAAAAGAAGAAAACAACTTCTTCTCAGAAAAAGATGAGCGACAAAACAAAGTCATAATCTTGCATAATTAAGGTATGGTTTTGAGTGTTTAAAAAAGTTCTCATTGCTAATCGAGGCGAGATTGCTTGTCGGATTATTCGGACTCTGAGGCGAATGGAAGTCAAGACTCTTGCCGTTTATTCAGAAGCCGATGAGGGAGCGCTTCATGTGCAAATGGCAGATGAAGCGTTTTTTTTAGGACCTGCCCCCGCTCAAGAAAGTTACTTAAAGGGAGAGCTCCTCATAAAGATAGCCAAAGAAATGGGAGCGGAGGCTATTCACCCCGGTTACGGATTCCTTTCTGAAAACTCTGCCTTTGCTGCGGCTGTTCAACAAGCCGGACTTGTTTTCATTGGTCCCTCTCAAGAAGCGATTGCCGCTATGGGCGATAAACTTGAAGCTAAAAAACTAGCTCTCCTTGCGGGTGTTCCCTGTCTTCCTGGTACAGATACGCCTCTCATGGATCTTCAAGAAGCCCAGAAGATCGCTACAGAGATTGGCTATCCTCTTATGGTAAAAGCCGCTGCAGGTGGTGGTGGAAAAGGGATGAGGATTGTTAAAAATTCTGATGCCCTTTTAAGGGCGCTTAAAAGTGCTATGAATGAAGCTGAATCAAGCTTTGGAGATAGTCGTATTTTTCTTGAGAAATATATTGTAAATGCACGACATATCGAGATTCAAATTTTAGCAGATACTTTTGGTAATGCTATACACCTGGGTGAAAGAGAGTGCTCTCTTCAACGGCGTCATCAAAAAGTCATTGAGGAAGCCCCAAGCCCATTCGTAACTCCAGCTTTGCGTGAGAAAATGACCGAGGCGGCCCTTCGTCTTGTCAAAGAAGTACAGTATTATTCTGCAGGTACCGTTGAGTTTGTGGTCAGCCCCGATAAAACCTTTTATTTTCTGGAGATGAATACCCGTCTTCAAGTGGAACATCCTACAACTGAGATGGTGACGGGTTTTGATCTTGTAGAAGAAATGGTGCGTATAGCAGCAAAGGAGCCTCTTCGTTATCAACAGAAAGATGTCCATTTTAAAGGACATGCGATTGAAACCCGGATTTATGCGGAAGATTCGACAAGAAGGTTTCTGCCTTCTATAGGTTATCTCTCTTCCTATAAAGAGCCCTCTATGGATGGAGAAGAAGTGCGGGTGGATAGTGGTGTTCGTGAAGGAGATGTGATCTCACCCTATTATGATCCTATGATTGGTAAACTTTGTGTACATCAACCGGATCGACAGCGGGCATCTTCAAAACTTCTAAGTGCCCTTAATGAATTTTATATTCGCGGTGTTTCTACAAATATTTCTTTTTTATCAGCCCTAGTTCATACCTCTTTTTTTAAAAAGGCGGCTTTCAATACAGCTACTCTTGATGAGCTATATGAGAATGGTTTTACACCAGAAATGAGTTCTGATCCCCAAATTCCCATTGGAGTGGCGGCCGTTATGTCTCTGATCCAACATCATTTAAACGAAGCTGATTTTACGGTTTTGATTGATAAACAGCCCTATCCTGTAACAATTTCCTTAAAAAAAGATACTTATTTCATTGACAAATTACACATCAAAACTCAATGGAAACCTGGGGAAGTCCTCTTTAAGGGAACGTTTAATGGGGAAAAGATAACGCTCCAAATCGATAAAAAAGGGCCATTTACACAATTATCGTGGGGTGGATATACGGCTAAGACCTTAGTTGTTTCATCACAAATTGCTAACCTTATTACCTATATGCCTCCTTCCCAGTCCTCTGAAACTCCCCGTCTTATCAAGGCTCCCATGTCTGGTCTGATCATCGATATTTTCGTCAAATCAGGAGAGATTATTAAGACAGGTCAACCTCTTGCTGCCGTTGAGGCTATGAAAATGGAGAATGTTCTTCAATCGGCCTGCGATGGTATTATTGAAGCGGTTTATATCAAAAAAGGAGAGAGAGTAAATTTAGATCAACCTCTCATTAAAATTGAGTAAAAGCTTGTGGTCTTTAGGCGCCTTATGATAAAGCGATAATGTAACTAAAAGGTAATCATCAATGCGCACAGAAATTGAAGCTTTTGTTCACGAAATTGAGGAGGGTTTAGAACTCCTGAGGAGGCATCTTTGACTGGGATGCTGCTCAAAATCGTTTGCAAGACCTGGAAAATGAAGTTTTAAATCCTACCTTTTGGGATGATCCAGACCGAGCTCAAAAAATCATGCGCGAGCGCGATCAACTTGCTCTTGCTTCTGAACGTATCTTGAAAGCAGAGAAGGAGCTTAAAGACGCTATAGAGCTCATCGAGCTAGGAGAAGCTGAAAATGATGTCGATATTCTTCAAGCCGGAGAAAAGGATATTGAAAAACTCTACCACCTGCTTCAACGCTTGAGGCTTGAAACTCTTCTCTCTGGTGAAGCGGATGCCAATAATTGCTTTATTGAAATTCATGCTGGCGCTGGTGGTACAGAAGCTCAAGATTGGGCGTTAATGCTGACCCGCATGTACACGCGCTGGGCAGAAACTAAAGGCTATAAAATTGAATGGATTGAAGAAAGCCCGGGAGAGGAAGCCGGTATTAAATCAGCAACCTTTAAAATCTGCTCTCAAAAAGGAGCAGATCATCCCTATGGATGGCTTAAGGGAGAAAGTGGGATTCATCGCTTGGTACGTATTTCTCCTTTTGATGCGAATGCTCGGCGCCACACTAGTTTTGCCTCTGTTTGGGCTTATCCTGAGGTGGATGATGCTATTGATATTCAAGTTGAAGATAAGGACTTAAGGATCGATACCTACCGAGCTTCTGGGGCGGGAGGGCAGCACGTTAATAAAACCGATAGCGCTATACGTATTACCCACCTTCCAACAGGAATTGTTGTTCAGTGTCAAAATGATCGCTCCCAGCACCGCAATCGTGCTCAAGCCATGAGCATGTTAAAAGCACGGCTTTATGAACATGAGCTTAAAAAACGAGAGGAAGCAGCCCAAGCTTCCGAGGCCAACAAGGCAGAAATTGGGTGGGGTCATCAAATTCGCTCCTATGTTCTTCAGCCCTATCAAATGGTGAAGGACTTAAGAACCCATGTGGAAAAGGGCAATGCCCATGGGGTTCTTGAAGGAGATATTGACGCTTTTCTTGAAGCTACCTTGGCCCAAAAAATTACTTCGTCATAGATGCCTGAAGCATCCAAGCCGCTTTTTCTAAAAAGGTGGCTTTTTCCGTCATAATGTCCGTGGTCACCTGATCGCCAAAGTCTTCAGCAATAGATCCCACTTCATGAGCTTTTTTGGCTAGTAATAGATAATCTTCGTATAAAATTGTCACCATCTTAGGGGCGTCCAAGTTAGAGATTGATTCTTTAAGGGAGGCCATTTTAAGGAGTGTTTCAAGATTAGGGGGCGTCTTTTCTCCCAGGGCTCGAACACGCTCAGCAATTTCGTCTAGGGATTCCCAAATTGTTTCATAAAATTTCTCAAACATGAGGTGGAGGCTGTAAAAATGAGGTCCCTCCACATTCCAATGAAAAGTATGGGTTTTGAAATAAATAAGGGTCGCATCCGCGAGATAATCTTTAAGGACTAGAGCCACTTTTTGGTGAGCTTCTGAGGAAAGATAAGTCGTCATTTTGTGTCTCCTGTTTTACACGTTTTTCTTTTTTTCATCTCGCTGAGCTTGATCTACTTCTCGCCCTAGGAAATAGCTAATGACTGTTCTGATGCCAACGATGGTTGCCAAAACAATCAAATCTTCTTGACTGGGTTTAAGAAAGGTGTGGATGATATCCCCAGCGATCATAAATTCAAGACCGAAGAGAATATAAGTTCCTAACACAGCGCGAATTTCATTGGCTTCTTTGAGAAAATAAACGACAGCATGGCGATGAAGCTTCATGCGAATAAAGGCAATTGCCGCAACAACAAATCCCCAAAAAACAATCATAATACCAAAAAGATTAATAAGCGTTACAGTTGTTTCTAAAATTTGATAAAGAAGCGTTTTGATTTCCATGAAGTTAATTTCCCTGTTATTTAGGGATAAATTTATCATTTTTTCTCTGAACCGTCCAGGCATTTACTATGTCTTGTAATTTATAAGGTGACCGTTTCTAAATATTTTTTTGACTTGAGAAATGTATCGAAAAGTGGTTTATTTTTTTATTAAAATGTATTTTTGATGACATTAGTACAAAAAGGTTTTTATGCGTTTTTTTATTTGTTTCTTTTTTTCTTTCCTTTTTTTGTTAATTGTTATGGGAAAAGTTACTTTTGCTGATCCTGAACCTACCTCGATAAATGACATAGAGAAGGCAATTCAAGATCTTAGTTTGGAAAGAGAAGCTCTTTTAGGCAAAGCAGTACAGCATGTCACTTCATTAAAACAATTCTTACCTTCAAATAGAAAACATTGGGGAAAAAAGCGTAGGCATAATTTAACAGAATCACGCCACTACCAAACAGGTCTTCATGTAATGAAACAAGTGAAGATATTAGAAAAGAGGGTGCAGGAACTTGAAGATCTTCGTGAAAAGACAAAGGCTTGCGAACCAATAGAGCAAATTTATGATATAGCTTCTGAAAACTCTTCACTTATAAACAATATTAATTGTTCTCTTCAGTCTTTTGAAAAGAAGTTCCAAATTACAAAACAGCGTACGTATTGGAATAGAAAACAACTGGTATATGCTCTTTTTGCTTTTTGTCTGTTTACTTCACCATTTTTGCCTGTCGTTGCAGTAATTCCTAAGCAAAGGCGCTATCAAAGTGAAGATCACCTTCAATATTTTACTTCTTATGTGAATGGAACAAAAACAAGCATTGAAAGATTTACAAATCCTTCAGTAGTTTCTTCTCCACCACCTTCTGCTTCTTCTTTTATGGGAACTATGTGTCATGCGGGGGTAATTTCAAGAAATTTAACATCAGAAGCTCGAGAACTCTCAGCTTCTTTTCATTCAATTCTTACCTGTATTCGACCTCTGGAAGAGGATCAGATGCGTCAAGTGCATACAATGCCAGAAAAGCATTGTATTCATGGGGTTAAAGAAAAATTTATCTATTATTCTGCTGAGCAAATTTTAGCATTTTATAAAGACATTAAACACATTGGCGCAGGAGGGGAGCACACTCTTTATAAGGTGACGTTGAGAGATGATCGCAATGAAGTGGATGCAGGGTCGAGCATTGCCTTAAGAATTAGAATGTCTGTTCCCAAGACAGTTCCAAGGATAATTCCTGAGGCTATAAAAGCCTATTCTAAATTAGAAATATTGAGGCGTTCTCAAATATCGAATTACATTCCCCCCTTCTATGGTTTCTATTATGGTCCCCATCTTCCTGAACTAAAAAAAGCATATGTGCCGGAAGAGGGTATGATCATGTATACAGAGATGGAGCTTATGGACACAACTTATGAAAAAGAATATATGAAAGAAAAAAAGCTTGTTTCTGCACGCGTTATTTGCGAGGCCTTATTGGGTCAATGGGCTTTGCAAAAAGTAGCAAAAATTTATATAGGGGACGATAGACTTAGACAATATGGTTTAAAATGGGATGAGGATTATCTTGTTTACCATATTGGTAAGAGAGCTTACCTTTTTCCTCCTGGTTATTCACCAAGAAGATTAGACCTTGATATTTTTTTTATAGAAGGAACACCTGAGGCACCGTTTTCGTGGAATGAAAAAGATAATTTTCTTTATAAAAGAGCAGAGTTTCAAAACCTTAAAAATCTATACGAAGAAATCAATACAAAAGGGTTATTTAGATCGATTGAAGATAACTTACAAGAATTTGAGGTCTCAGAAAAGAATCCCATTCCTCATAAAGGAGTTAAGCATCTCTATATTTCCGAAGAGGATATGGTTCTCTAATTTTTTGTTTACTTAAAGACGAGATGTTAATTATAATAAGAGTAGTTATGACACCTGAAGAATTAGCAACACGACATCCGCAGCTTTATCATGTTACCGAGCCCGGTGCCTGGAAAGACATCAAACAAAATGGTTTGCTATCAACAACGCGGCTTCTTGATTTGTTTGAGATCGACAAGGAGAAGCGAACCATAATTGAAACGCAGCGTAGATCCTCATCTATGGTTATCGAGCATTCACGCTATGGCAGAGCCATTATCAATGATAATTTACCCCTGAATGAGAAATCGCTCGCCAAATGTCTTGATCATGGTTTAACTCCTGCTGATTGGCTGCGTATTCTTAATTCTCGCGTTTTTTTCTGGGCGAGTCAAGATGGTTTAGATCGTTTGCTTGGGGCACGATTGAATCGTAATCGAGTCAGAGAAGTACTCGTTATTGATACGCTTAGTCTTGCAAAAGCCTACACTGATCAAATGGAGCTTTGTCCTATCAACTCCGGAGCCACTATTCGTAAGGCCGCTCGACGAGGGCTGAATACGTTTTCTCCGTTAGGACAATATAGTTTTAATGAATGGAGCAGATTACGGGGTCAGCGTGACCACATACGTGAAGTTACGGTTCGAGACGCAGTTCCAGATATTGCTAACTATATCCTTGACGTTTTATCAGTGGGTTAGATTGTTTTTTACCTCTCCCCTTGTGGGAGAGGTCGCCGCACAGCGGCGGGTGAGGGGGCGTCTAAGATCGTTTCTAACACTCCTTCTAAGTTAGTCAGCACATCGTTATTCCAAAAACGTATAACTTTAAATCCATCCTTTTCAAGAGCTCGTGTACGCCAGTTATCATAGGCTTCTTGATCTGCATGTTGTCCACCATCAAGTTCAATCACAAGTTTTCTTTCAAGACAAACGAAATCAACAATGTATTCTTGCAAGATATGTTGACGTCTAAATTTCCACCCCTGAAATCTTCGATTTCTGAGATGGTACCAAAGATGATTTTCAGCATCCGTTTGATTTGTTCTCAGCGATTTTTGAAATCTTTTTAACATCAGAGCTATCCTTAAATACCCCCTCACCCGCCCCTTCGGGGCGACCTCTCCCACAAGGGGAGAGGTGATCCTATCTCAGCTGATAAATCAATCTCTGTCATTAAAAAAGATTGAAAATTTTCATGAGGTGACCCTGTAAACGGTTGCAATTTCTATTTTGACATCCTATGTTATGAAATGTAAACGAAGGAAGTTTTTATGAATAATCTATTTTTACATTGGTGGCGATGGTAACTCAACCTCTTTAGGTTGAATTCAATCGTTTTTATTCACTGTAAAATATAGGTTATATTATGAAAATCACAAAACCCTTGGCCGTGCGGCCATATTTAACTGTAGCTCTCGTTGTTAGTTCATTTCAATTTAACTCTCAGCTTTACGCAGCAAGCCCTAATGTAAATCAAGTTTCTCATGACCCTGATGAACTTAATAACCCAGAGCTTTCTCTTCAAAACGAGAAGGTCGCTGATAAAGTTCTTGCGGTTATTTTAAGTCATTCCCTAACGCGAGATATTGATGCTGAAAGCGTTAATGAGCTTCAGAGCTCAGAGTCCCTGCAAGGTTGTTCTGAGTTAAGACAAAAGCTACTTCAGATTATCCAGAAATCCCAACCACTTACTTTTACGCTTGTGGGTTTTCCTTTCAAATCGGGAAACAAGGAAACAAAAGTGATAGGGGATCTTCCCGATTTAGCAGAGCGTCTCGCTCTAGAAAAATTGCATAAATTCATGGAAGAGATTGGACAAGTCTATGCATATGGCGCAAAAATAATAATTTATACGGATGGGCTCGCCTTTTTTGATCAGCTAGATGTTCCTTTAGAAAAGGTGACAGGATACGAGACAGCTCTCAAACAATTGGCAGCGGACCTGCCCTTAATTTCAATCATGACCTGCCAAGATTTATTTCCTGATTTGTCTCCAGAGGTTATTCACGCAAACATTAAAAGCCATCCTATGTCTTTTAAGGAGTTAAGCTCAGAGGCGAAAGATGTTTTAAGTAAACGACTCTTAATGGAATTTGATTTTCCCAAAGGGAGAGTTTTTCTAAAAGAACGTTCCTTCGATCAAATCACCACTGAATTAGATCGTCGTAGTCAACAGATCAATCAGATTTATAAAAGCAAGTTTCCGTCCGCCATTCCTCTTTCAGTCCATTACAAGAAGGACATCGGGGAAAAAGTGGGGATATCCCTCTCAGAAGGTCATGTCACTCCCTGGCATGGCGTTGCTGTTCTAAAGAAGGGTGGCTCATTCATTATTATACCGAAGAAAGATGTGCCAACAAGCGCACAAATTTCTTCTAAAAGAATTAATGGAATCAATTGTTATTATTACATTTATTAAATTAAGGAGATAGAAAATGTCTGTTTTAAATCGTTTGTTATTATTAGCGCTTATTTTTGTTTCTGTGCCTGCTGCTCAAGCAGATCCATTACTGGAGGAAATTATGAGAGATTATCGTGCTACCTTGCCAACACCACCAAAACGGGCTCAGTCTCATGAAGAGACCTGTCTTTGGTGCCACAAAATTTATCTTTGAGTTTTTGGAAGAAGAAGAGGGGGGATCGCTTAGAAAATCTCTTGAAAATATACATGTGCCATTAGCAATGGCCTCTTTTTCTGAAGACCAAGGAGATTTTAGAGTTAAAAGCCCTCTTGATCAAAGAATAGAGTTTTTCTACCGCTGTTTTTTAAAAGCGTTAGAAAGTCAAGAACCACTTGTGGGATATCTCTATGGTTCCGCCTTTAAGTCAGCTAATCTTTATGATCCAGCTTCAAAAAAAGGGAAAGTTCTTTCAAGGTCTGTTGATTTACAAGAACGCATGGAATATGAGACCTATGGGTATTTACAAGAGCATCTGAGAACCCTTGGAATCAACTTTCACTTTGTTGTTATTCGAGATACGTTCCATGCCCTTTCTCTTGATTTAGGATCTCCTTCAGAAAAGATCTCTAAGGACACCCCTGAAATTAGGCAGTATGGGGAAGAAATTCACCATATTTCTCGAGAGGTTCAAGTCAGGACGCTCGATTTGCAAAATTTAATGAATAACTTAGGAAAACCTTTGGATTGTTTTATAGACGAAAATCTTGAGAGTATCGTAGCTATTGCTAAAACTATTGATGCGTCAAATGTTACAGGGATCAAAGGCTTTCTTAATAAGGAATATGCCTATGAAATAGGAAGCAATTCAAAAAAAGAGAAACAAGTTGTTGAACGAGCAAAGCGCTATGTTGCCATGAAAGCCTTTGTCAAAGAAAATGAAGCTTCCTTTCTCATCCCAACTCTTAAAAGAGAATTTGGAGAGAATGTCCTCTTAATTCCCTTTTCTATTCACGTTGAAGACTATCTTGAAAACTGTGCAAAAGTTCCTTTACGAACGATCAGACATTTTTTTGGGGGATGTAATGCACAGCATCAACTTCCCTTACTTCAAAAGAAATCTGATGGAACTTATAAATTTTTTACAATCCGTAGCGATTTTATGAATAAGTTCCTTCAAGTCTTTGAAAACAAAATTGAATTAATCAATGTCGGCTCGTATAAGACACTGTTTTATAGTGGAGACGAGGATGTTAATAAGATGTTTTAAACGAGGGGTATAAAAAGAAAAAAATAGAGTCCGCTAGACATACCCTCATTTGATTTGAGTCAATTATCGTAAGTTAATTGAAGTTTTAGCATTTGATCTTTTAAAGTTTCATAGTTCTTATGGGTAAGAATGACATAACCTGCGCCTTTGAGTATAGGAGAAGAATATTTTTCATGATTGGAATAAAGCTTTATTTTCTTGACGTAGGGATGTTGTTTTAAAAACTGAGCGTGGTGAGATTTATTAAAGAAAAGACTGCCTGCATTTAAAAACTGTTTTTTATAAAGTGAAAGGTTTTCATAGGAAAAGAGTTTTAGAACGTTGTCATAGTAGTCAATTCCTATTGAAGCTTCTATAAGCTCAGAAATAGGGGGAGGGGCCAGTTCAACATTAAATTCTCTTAAAATCAGTGTATTTTTTGAAATTCCTATTTTCGCTTCAAAGGGAGTGTAGTTTAAAGAGAGTTTTTCTATAAGCCTCGTAAAATAAGGTTTTAATTCTTTTGAATAAGGTGCCTCTGGAGAAAGGATGTATCCAGAGGTTCTCCCTTGGGAAGATAGTGACGTTAGCGTTTCTGTAATACTAAGGAGGTGAACGGCGTTATTTTGAGAAAATCCAGTAACTTTATATTCTTTCTCAGGAAAATCCTCATTTAAAGTGTTATCTAGGCTTGTTTGAAATTTGGGCAACCAATTTTCTTGAGAGAGTTGAAGAGCGACTTCAGGTGAAAGCCCTGCTTTTTTAAGAAAAGAACTGACTTTACTAGTGATGAATAAAGAAGAGAAAGATCCAGGAATAACCGCATCAATGCAAAACATTTTTGAGATTTTATTAACCAAATGTAAAATAGCTGAATGGTCTTCTGTATTCGCTTGAAAAAAAAGGGAAGAGGAATTTACAGCTTCTTTCATTGAATTAAAACGATCTGTAGGATTAGAAATGATAAAAATTTTATCATTTTTTTCTATTATCTTAAAAATTAAAGGAATGGTTAAAATTGAAGGTTTTATAAGCAAAAATATTTTCATTTTTTATTATATTTACTCTCTTTATAAGACTAAAACATCTCATTTTTGAGAGAGTTATGTCAACAAAAAGGTTAAGTTAAATAATCAAATATGTTGAAGTAAACGCCAAAATAATGGTGATTGGGATTTAACTTTAAAATTTTCTTATCAAGAGAACGCTAGAGTTTTTTCAGTAATTTTTATCTTTTAAAATAAAGTACTTGATCGAATGAGCGTCGTGTAATATAGAGGTCTAATTACAAAAGAGGAATGTAAAATGACTGAAAGAAATGAATCTATTGATTTAACATCACTGGTTGCAGAAGTTGTTGCGGCATACGTTTCAAGGAATCCCATGGAATCAACGGAAATTCCAGCCTTTGTTCAAATGATTCACAGGAGTTTAGGGGCTCTCTCTTCTGGGAAATCTTATTTGCTTTCTTCACGCTCAGAGCCTGCGGTCTCTGTTGAAGATTCGATCCACCCAGATTATATCGTGTGCCTCGAAGATGGACGTAAGTTAAAGATGCTAAAGCGCCACTTAAAGACAGCTTATAATATGACACCTGAACAATATAGAGAGCGTTGGAACTTACCAACAAATTATCCAATGGTAGCGCCTAATTATGCAAAACGTCGTAGTAGCATAGCCAAAGATATTGGTTTAGGAACACATCCAAAAGGCCATAAAAGAGCTGCTGCATAGTTTAAATAGATATACTTTGCTCTCTCTCTTTGGACAGAATTTCTGATTCTATAAGAGTGAGAGCAGGGTAAAACTTTCTTAAGACATCAATAATCACAAAGTGATAAGTTTCGACTCTGTTTGCTGTTATTTCAGAGGGGCATGAAAGGTAAACTTTTTTGCCATCTGAAGAAACAGAGATGAGATTGATTTTCCATAAGTCCCCAAAAGCAATAGGTCCTAGAATATTTAAAAGCTCTAGGCAAATTTTTTGCCAAAGAGGATCTTCAATTTGCGAAATACCACAATGTGCATCAGACTCGTAAGAGTCGAACAAAGCTTTGGGCAGGGGCTCCGATAAGTAAAGAGAGGGAGCTGATTGGCTGGCGTTTGTTAGCTGCTCATCAATGGGCATAGATCCTATGTACTCTAGGTTTAATGAGGGTAATTGAGAAAAAATATAATGTTCATTTTGTGTTTTGATTTCCATAACCTATATAAAACCTTTGCGAAAAAAATGGAGAAAGTCATTAGACTTTCTCCGTTTAGAGGTTGGGATGCTAAAAATGAAGCCATAAAAATGCTTCGTAAATTCACTGGAACGGTAACCCCAAAACTGAAATTTAACCACCGTACTAAGCAATAAATAAAAAACCGTTTCAGCAAAAATTTTTAAAAACCGCAGCGCCAATTGAGAAGGTAGTGAAGGGAGGCGTAAATTTGTTGTCTCAATCATCTTTTGCTCCGGTTCGTTAACTTTAATCTGCATAATGAATAATTTAAATTTATTATCAATATGCAAATTCTAATAATCTATATAACAGAAAAACAAAAATACCAAGAAAAGTAACAACAGAGATTAATACATTTTATTATTATTAATTTTTACAATAAGCCTTTAAAATGGCATAGTCAAGTTATTTTTTCAAAAAAAGAGTTTCGTTGAAAAAAACTTAAGTTTTTGAATAAACTGTAGCAGATAATTGAATATTCTTGACGAATTCTAAATTGAATGAATATAGTTAAGTTTGTTTTTAGGGCAGGCTAAAAAGAAAGATAAGCAAATGATAAGCAGGGACGTCTGTATTGCTCTTTGGGTAACCATCTTATGGTCAGGGGCCATTATTGTTCAAAAGATTGCTCTCGTACAATATTCCATATTTACATGGAATTTTCTGAGAGTTGCGATGGTGCTTCCTTTCTTGGTTTTCTTTCTCAAGCCTCCAAAAAATTTTTTGAGATATTGCCTTTGTGGTTTTTTTCTTTTTGCGGTCTACCCTTTTTTCTTAGGTCTAGGGCTTCAATCTAGTTTAGGGGCAGGGATGACTTCTTTCTTCCTTCAAACGCAAGTTTTCTTTGTTATCTTGTGTGGAGTTTTCTTTTTGAGGGAAAAACCAACTTGGTATCAACTTGTTGGTGTATTCATTTCTTTTGTAGGTGTCTATTTTATGAAAGCTTTCTCTTCGGCCTTAGAAGCGCCCCTCTTGGGTATAGTGTTACTTTTGGCCTCGGGCCTCTTTTTGGGAATTGGTGTTGTCCTTTCAAAAAAATATCAGCTTGGAAAAAATTTAGCTGATGTTGTTTGGCTTTCTGCAGCTTCTACGGGGCCTTTACTATTAGCCTGCTTTATTGCTGAAGGTCCGCAGGTAACTTTCGAAAATATCATTCATATTTCGCCAACTGTATTTCTTTGTTTAATGTTCACCTCTTTATTTTCGATAATCTGGGCAACTTATTTATGGTTAACTCTCTTGCAAAGAGTTTCTATTATGGCAGCGACGCCGTTCATGTTACTTGTGCCTATTTTTGTAAATATTTTTTCTATCTTGTTTTTGGGTGAAAAACTATCTCTTCTCCAGATTGGATCTGGTTTTGTTATTATATTAGGCGTTATATTCGCTCAGGGGTTTTATACTCCCCTATGGACAATGGGATTAAGGTTAAGAAAAAAGTATGATTGATATTGAAAAGTTAAGATCATTTTATTACGTGATTAAAGAAGGGTCTCTTTTAAAAGCAGCCGCTGTTTTAGAAAAGAATCACACCACTTTAAGTAAGCACCTCACTGATTTGGAAGAAACTTATAATGTGAAGCTTTTTATTCGAAAGCGTAAGAGAATAGAACTTACTGAAAAAGGTGAAGAGCTTTTTAAAGTTGCCCAAAATACAATCCCTAACCTTGAAAATAGAGCTGCTGAAATTTTAGCTCCAAAAGCTCAGCCTCTGCGTCTGCGGATTTTAACGACCACTGGTGTTATAGGAGTATGGCTTATTCGAAAGGTTAAGCTTTTATGTGAGGAATTTCCTGATTTACGTATCGCTATTATTACAACGAACATGGACATTGACTTTGAATCTTCTAAAGCAGATGTGGGTGTTTTACATAAGCAAAATACTTCAGGGCTTTCTCAAAAAAAGCTTAGAACAATTCATTTATCACTCTATGCCTCAAAGGACTATATCGAGAAAAATGGGAAACCCAAAACAATTGATGATTTATCCAATCATCAAATAATCAGTTTTTACTCTGATTATGAAGGGAATTTAGGAAATATTGATTGGCACTTAAAAAGAAATTTACCTGACCATAGCTTGCGCGAGAGTTATTTAAGTGTTAACTCAGGTATACTGCTCTTTGAAGCAGGATGCCAAGGCTTAGGAATTATTCCTATGGTGGAGGAATTTGAATATTTAGAAGGGTCTAACCTTGAGAAAGTTCTTCCTGAAGAAAGAGGACCAGACGTAGATCTCTATTATGTCTTTCGTTCGGATGTGGTTCTTACTAAAGTTCAAAAACGTTTTTTTGAAATTCTTTCAAATTAATAGTTTTTTAACTTTTTGAAAATATGATGAAAATTTTTCTTAAATTTTTTGAAAAAATGTGTTATTGATATTTCCACAAGGCCATGAAAAATGTTTCGGGTCTTTGATGATAAATAAAATAAAAAAAGGAGAGAACCATGATTAAAGCTATCGATAAATCTCGCATTCATGCTAGTAGTCTAGCTTTAAAAGCAACCTATGTATAACTAGTGAGTTTTAAGTGGTTTTTGAATCATTGGTATCGGAAGCTCTTCCCGTTCCTGGAAGGGCTTCATCTTTAAGAAGGGATTTTAACGTTTCCCTTCTTGAAAGCATTCAGTATCTGGTAGAAGCTTGTAGTGAAGTTATTCCAGCATCTCTTTTTACTCAAGTTCAGCAAAAAATAAAGAATATAAAACCTGATCATAAGCTTTCGGGTTTTTTGAGTTTTTTACATTATGAGTTACTTAATGCAGTAGAGAAAAACGATATTAAACAAGTTATTTCTGTTGTTGGTTGTCTCAATTCCGAGGAGATGTATGTTGAAAATCTCAAATTTTTAAATTTATCAGAGGTGGATGCGCGTTATTTGACTTCTATAGAAACAATTTGTTCTCAAGAGGTTAATCGTGAGGTTGAATTTTCCCCTCTTTCTTTTTCAGAATTTAAAGCTATGGAAGTAGCTTTTCAAAGAGGGCTCAGCCTCTATAAGGAAGCGTTCCCAGATTTTTATGAGGAATTTGAACAGCTTATTGGTGAAATGCTTTTTTTAAAAGCCAAAGGGCTTTACCAAGGATCTAATACGGATCTTTATGGAATGATTTATAAATCATTTTTTCATCAATGGGAAAAAGTAACGGATGTGTTTGAATGTTTTGTGCATGAGCAATCTCACCATTATCTTTTTTTAGTAAACACAAAGGATCCCCTCCTTTTAAACCCTACGGATATTCATTTTTCTCCCCTAAGAAAAGAAAAAAGACCTCTTATAGGGATTTATCATGCAAACTTTGTTTTATCTCGCGTATGTTATGCTTTAGATAAAGCGCTTGCTAATGACGTTATTCCTATGGAAGAAAGGTCTTATTGTGTTGAGTTTCTAGAAAAGTATAAAGAGTGTTTCTGTGAGGGGTTAAAAACATTTGAAACCCATGGCCAATTTACCCCTTTGGGGAAAGCGATTCTAGAATCGGCGGCCCAATTGGTTGAATCAATAACCCCTAAATCCACAAAAAAGATAGCATAAGCACTAAAAAACCAATTCCTAAAAAAAACCATCCCCAATTAGACCCTTTGGGTGGAGTATTATCATTAGCAACTTTACAGAGAAGATGAGGAGTGAACCTTAGTTTTGCGGGTGATTTTTTCTCTGGAGGGCGCACGAGCATCTAGTCTTTCCGTTGGGACATGGGAGAATAGTGGCGTAAAGTGTGACCTGTATAAAGCTGGCGAGGGCGTCCTATTTTCTGAGAGGGATCAGCTAACATTTCCATCCATTGAGCGATCCACCCCACGGTTCTAGCTACTGCAAAGAGCACAGTAAACATAGAGGTGGGAATTCCAATGGCTTTAAGGATGAGGCCTGAATAAAAATCAACATTGGGATAAAGCTTCTTTTCAATAAAATAAGGATCTTCAAGGGCAATTTGTTCCAGTGTCTTTGCAAGGTCCAAAAGGGGCTCATTGTGATTTCCAAGCTCATCTAAGACTTCTTGGCAAATGTTTCTCAGAACCGCCGCTCTTGGATCATACTGTTTATAAACTCGATGGCCAAACCCCATAAGACGGAAAGGGTCATCTTTGTCTTTTGCTCTCTTGATAAATTCAGGGATACGTTCCTTATAACCGATCTTTTGAAGCATATTGATGACAGCCTCATTAGCCCCTCCATGGGCAGGTCCCCATAGGCAAGCAATGCCAGCAGCGACACAAGCAAAAGGGTTTGCTCCAGTTGATCCTGCTAAGCGAACTGTGGAAGTTGAAGCATTTTGTTCATGATCTGCATGAAGGATGAGAATTTTATCTAAAGCATTGGCAATGATGGGATTCACTTTATAAGGTGCTGCGGGCGTTGCAAACATCATATAAATTAGGTTTTCAGCATACCCTAAATTGTTTTGAGGATACATGAAAGATTGACCAATAGAATATTTATGAGCCATTGCGGCAATGGTGGGCATTTTAGCAATGAGACGATGTGAGGCAATGAGGCGCTGCCTAGGATCACGAATATCAAGGCTGTCATAATAAAATGCAGAGAGAGCTCCCACAACGCCAACCATGATGGCCATGGGATGGGCATCCCTACGGAAACCACTATAGAAATTTCGCAATTGTTCATGGACCATTGTGTGAAGTGTTATACTTTCAACGAAGGTTTCATATTCTTTTTTCTGGGGGAGGTCTCCCTCCATCAAAAGATAGGCGACCTCAAGAAAATTGCTTTTTTCAGCGAGTTCTTCAATGGGATAACCACGGTGGAGTAAAATTCCTTGCTCGCCATCAATATAGGTGATTTTAGATTCACAACTAGCAGTTGAGGTGTAACCAGGATCATAAGTGAAGCAATCGGTCTCTGAATAAAGTTTACGAATATCTAAAACAGAAGGGCCCAAAGTACCATGAAGAACAGGAAGATCAATGTGTCGTGAGCCCCCTGGTTGACCAGGTGTCACGTCTAGGTGGGCAAGTTCATAATCTTCGTCTAAAAAACGTTCAGTCATTTGATATAGCTTCCCTTTCTCTCCCATGGTACCTGCCCGTTTATTAAGAATCAATTTATCTTTGAAGAAATATTTTTTCTGAGACGTTCTAGACTTTTGTCTTTCCCGAGAACATGAAGAATCTCAAAAACACTTGGAGACACCGTTTTTCCTGTAAGAGCAGCGCGCAAAGGTTGGGCAACTTTCCCTAGTTTTAAATCCTTTTCTTCTGCGATTTCTCGCGCATAATCCTCAAGGCCTTTTTCCGTCCATTGAATTTCGGGAAGAGAAGCGAGATAACCTTCCATTAATTGTAAAATTTCTTGCCCCTCTGCTTCTAGAAGCTTTTGAGCTCCTTCCTCTAGGGAAAAGGGAGCGATGTAAAAGAGAGCATTTCCTGCTAACTCTTCCAATGTCTTGGCTCTTTGCTTTAATCCGGGCATGCCGCGTTTTAAGAGGTCGAGAGCTTCCGTATTGAGAGTAATCCCTTTCGCCTCCATAAAGGGGATAAGAAGATTTGCCAAGCTGTCATTACTTGTTTCGCGAATGTAATGACCATTGAGGTTCGCTAATTTGACAAAATCAAAGCGTGCGGGTGATTTCCCTACGTGATCCAAGTCAAACCATTCAATGGCTTGCTCAGTTGAAATAATTTCTTCATCCCCATGGCTCCATCCTAAACGGAGAAGGTAATTACGAAGAGCTTCTGGGAGGTATCCCATGTCTCGATAAGCTTCAACACCCAGGGCACCATGGCGTTTTGAAAGCTTGGCTCCATCCTCTCCATGAATCAGAGGGATGTGCGCAAAATGGGGAATTTTCCAGTCCATGGCTTTGTAAATTTGAAATTGACGAAATGTATTGGTAAGATGATCATCTCCACGGATGACATGGGTAACTCCCATATCGTGGTCATCTACAACTACAGAAAGGTTATAGGTTGGGGTACCATCAGCTCTTAAAATGATGAGATCATCCAATTGGGTGTTGGAGACATGGACTTCCCCTTGGACAAGATCATGAATGACCGTGTTTCCGTCTTGAGGTGCTTTAAAACGAATAACAGGTTTAACACCAGGAGGGGCTTCTTCAGGAGTTCTATCCCTCCACCTTCCATCATAGCGGGGGGGTAAATTTTTTGCACGGGCATTTTCTCTCATGGCGTCTAGCTCTTCTGAGGTACAGTAACAGGGATAAGCCAGACCTTTTTTTAAGAGTTCTTGAGCTACTTCAACATGACGCTCTATCCGATCGAATTGATGAACTGGAGTTTCATCCCAATCAATCCCTAACCATTCAAGACCCTTGTAAATAGCATCTACAGCCTCTTGGGTTGAACGGGCCCGGTCTGTGTCTTCCACGCGAAGGAGCATTTTCCCTTTATGATGACGGGCAAAAAGCCAGTTGAATAGAGCTGTCCGTGCACTTCCAATGTGCAAGTAGCCTGTGGGTGATGGTGCAAAACGAACAATGACTGACATAAGTTTCCCTTGAGTGTATAAGTGCTTCTTCCTTGTACCTTATTTCTCTAGTCTTGATAAGGAAAATTGCATATTCCACTTGAAAAAAATCAAATAATGTTTTTTGATAAAAAGAAAAAATAAATTCATCTTAAATGAACATAAAAAAATTTATTTCTTCCTCATTTTACGGAGATTTGCACCGATGGCCACTTTGGGTTCCTGTTTTCTTTGGCTGTGGGATTTCCATTTATTTCTCTCTTTATGAAGAACCCTCCCTCGGGTGGGGCTATGGGGGTGTCACCATTTTTCTTCTGTCCCTCATTTTTGTTCGCCTTCAGTTTTTTAAAATCCTTTTTTTGGCGATGGGGTTCATAACTTTTGGCTTTTCGGTGGCTTTGTTTCGCACCCATCTTTTAGGGACGGAGATGCTCCATTATTCTTTGCCTCCACTGATTTTTGAAGGGGAGGTGGTGCAAGTTGAATTAAAACCGACCAAAAGCGGGAACCTTTATCAGCGCATTCTATTAACAAATTTGAAAGCAGAGACAGCTGAAAAGCTTCCTCAAAAAGTGCGATTGAGTCTTAAAGGAAAGAGAGAACGCATATGGCCTGGGCAAATCATTCGTCTGAGAGCCAAGCTGATGCCTATTGCTGATCCAGGACTTCCTCAAGGATTTGATTTCCGTAGACAAGCTTATTTTAATGGTCTTGGGGCAACAGGCTTTGCTCTTTCGCCGCCTGAAGTGCTAAAGGAAACTTCCGGATGGCAGAGTCGACTTGCGAAAAAACGGGAGGAAATTACGGGTTATTTTCTTAAGACGATGCCTCCTCCTTTAGGAGCTATTGCGGCGGCCTTAATTACGGGTGATAAAGCCGCCATTCCTGAAAAGGTCAGGGAAGATTTTGTTAATTCGGGCCTGGCCCACATTCTGGCCATCTCGGGGCTGCACCTGACTATCATTGCAGGGGTTGTTTTTGCTGTGTTTCGGCGAGGCATTGCCCTGATTCCTCCCCTATGCCTTGCTTTTAATAGTAAGAAGTTGGCTGCCGTTGCGACTATTTTTATGACCTTTTTATATTTGACTCTCTCCGGCTTCGGGATCCCTGCCCAACGGGCCTTTATTATGATTACAGTTGTTATGGGCGCCATTCTGTTGGATCGAACGGCCCTTTCGATGAGGACGGTTGCTCTGGCAGCATTTATTATTTTACTCTTTATGCCTGAATCCTTCTTGGGGCCCAGTTTTCAGCTTTCTTTTGCGGCCGTTGTAGCTCTGATTGCAGGCTATGAAACCTGGAGAAATCCTCTCAGTAGTTGGATGGTTCAGGGCTGGATAATTCGCAAAAAAATCGCCTATTGTGGCGGTCTTATTTTTACATCCCTTCTGGCCACTCTTGCGACCCTTCCCTTTACTATCTATTTGTTTCATCGCTTTAGTGTTCACGCCATTCTTGCAAATTTGGTTGCAGTTCCTCTGACAAGTCTTGTGATTATGCCTTCAGCTCTTTTGACATGTCTTCTTACGCCTTTGGGCTTGGGAGATTTCCCCTTATGGGTTTTTGAAAAATCGCTCTCTCTTCTCATTCACATTGCTGAGACGGTTTCCTCTTGGCCAGGAAGCCATATCTGGGTAGCTCATCCCCCTTTATTCGCTTTTATCCTGACTATATTTGGCGGTCTTTGGCTTTGCCTATGGCAGAAACCCTGGCGAAGCTTGGGGATTATTCCTCTGACTTTCGGATGTATCTTAGGCTTTCAAGGAGATCTTCCCCAGGTTCTTATCGACGGGCAAGGAAAACTTGTGGGACTATATAAAGGAAATAACCTTTATGTTAGCTCAAACCGAAAGGGAAAATTTATGGCTGAAACCTGGCAGAAATATTTGGCAGCTAAAGAGATCAAACACATGGCCTGTGACGAAGGCCTTTGCCAAGCATCCCTTCAAGGCATCCCTCTAATTGTTTCCTCTGAAAAGGAGAGGCAACCTTGCGTTAAGGATGCCCTTTTAATTCGTTTAGAGCCCAGCGAGCGGGCCTGTCCTGAAGCGCGCCTTGTAATAGATTGGTATGATATTTGGAAGGCGGGAGGTTATGGGCTCTGGCTTACAGAAAAATCTCTGCGTATTGAAAAAGTACGTGAAAGTCAAGGTGTGCGTCCCTGGACGGGAAGGGCCATTCGCCGGTGGGAGAGGCCCTCTCAACTAGATTGAATATTTAGGTAAAGCTGTGTTTCTTTTGCAACTCTCTGGAAATTTTTTTCATAAATAGTGAAGTTTTTAGTACGACTTATTAACAGTATTAGCTATAGCCTAGCTTAAATAAAATTTAAGAAACATTTAAAAAAGAGGCAAAAATGAAAAACTTTTTTTTACTTTCAGTCGCTATAATGCCAATAATATGGGGCAGCGCAGTTGCTCAAAAGGAGGCAACACCTGTTTGTTGTCAGTGCCCAAAAGCTTTTGAAGGCTTTAATTTGGGGGCTAATATAGGATTTGGCACGGGGGGAGTGACAACTACAGCTAAAAGAGATGTATCGACCCTGGTTGGGGCCACTACTGCTCATCAGGTTGCGCGGGCAAGTAGTCGTGATAATGTAAGAGGAGTTGATGGTGGCCTTAGTGTTGGCTATCTCCATCGGTTTGGTGGTCTGGCAGCAGGGCTTGACTTTACAGCCAATTGGGTAGGGTCAAGTGCGTCAGGCAAAGCAACATCAACAACATCGGCAGTCGGTCCTAACGTAAATGGATTCGTTACGACCAATGCTTCTTATAAAACGCGTCTAGAAAATTCACTTCAACTTGCTGCAAAATTAGGTTGGGTTCTTGGTAACGCGCTTCCATTTATAAAGCTAGGGTGGGATAACTCTCAATGGGACGTTAAGGGTACCGCAAGCTTTACGCCAAGTGTTGGGCAAGTTATTTTAGTTAAAGGATCAAAAAATAAAAGATTTAATGCTTTTCTTTGGGGAGCTGGAATAGATCTTCTTATGGTAAGGAATATTTCCCTTGGTCTTGAATATACAGGAACAGCTGCAGGGAGTAAAAAGATGATACAAAGAGATGGCAATTCGATTTCTATTAAACCGCAATATAATAAATTTGCTTTAACGGCTAAGTACATTTTTAACTAGTTAGAGTTCTCGAAGTTTCTTAAGAGCTCAATACCCCGTCGGCTTGCCACGGGGAATTTCGTTGTCATTTCCAAAAAATTTTGACATTTATAACTAATAATGGTATATTATGCATGTATGTGTCTAATATTATGGAGGATGGCAAATGTTAGGAGTACGTGCAAAAATCGGCGCTGGTGGACGGGTTATCATCCCTTTTTCTATTCGTGAAAGGATGCACTTTTCAGTGGGAGATGAAATTGTCCTTTATGTGAAGGATGAGGGATTGTGTATTACAACAGTTGAGCAAGCTTTGCACCAACTACAACAAAAAGTGAAAGCACGTAATAAAGGTAAAGTCTCTCTTGTTAATGAACTTTTAGCAACGCGTCACAACGAGGCCGCGGATGAGTGAAAAAGCTATTCTTGATGCCTCGGCTCTTTTGGCACTTATACAAGAAGAGCCTGGTTCTGACGTTATCAAGCCACTTTTAAAAAATTCAGTCATGTCGACTGTAAACGTTACTGAGACCCTTACAGCCTTACAAAAGGTGAATATCCTTCCCGAGGAAGGAATAGAATCTATCTCTTTCCTGATTAATGAAATTGTGGATTTTGATATGGATCAAGCGAAAAAGGCTGCTGATCTCTATCCTAAAGTAAAACATAAAGGACTCTCTTTAGGAGATCGAGCTTGCTTGGCTTTAGGAATAAAATACAAAGCAAAAATCTATACAGCTGATAAGGTATGGAAAGATATACATCCTGAGCTTGATATTAGGTTAATTCGCTAGGGGAAGTTTTTTTATTTCCTCTTTAAAAGGCCATGTCTCTTTTTGCCAGCGGAGAGCTTTAGAACCGATTCCTTTTCAAAGGCAGTCTCTTTTAGAACAAAGAGCTCATCGGAAATGGAAGCATCATTCAGGCGTCCTCCACCGCCTTCAATCAAGCGGCGAGCTTCTCCCTTTGAGGCGGTTAGATTAAGGCGGCAGAAAAGATCAAGAATGGGAACGCCGGCCTTTAATTCTTCTTCCGATAAAATCAAGGTAGGAAGGGAGGTGTCATCAAGGGACGCATTGGCCGTTTCAAAAAGTTTTTGAGCCGTTGCCCGGGCTTCTTTGACAGCCGATTCTCCATGAACAAAAGCCGTGGCGTGATCGGCCAAAATTTTCTTGGCCTCATTGATTTCTGCACCCTCGAGCTTTTCAAGGCGCTTGATTTCATCAAGAGGGAGGAGGGTGAAAAAGCGCAAGAAACGCCCCACATCCGCATCTTCCGTGTTGCGCCAAAACTGCCAGTAATCATAAGGGGAGAGAAGGTCTGCATTGAGCCACACGGCGCCGCTGGCCGTTTTTCCCATCTTGCTGCCACTAGAGGTAGTTATGAGAGGCGTCGTTAAACCATAAACCGTTTTGTGGGAAACTTTTCTTACCAGCTCAACGCCATTGATAATATTGCCCCATTGGTCGGAACCTCCAATTTCAAGGAGGCAATTGTATTTTTTGTTGAGTTCCAGAAAATCATAGGCTTGAAGGATCATGTAATTAAATTCAAGGAAAGTCATGGGATGCTCACGATCAAGGCGCTGGCGCACGCTTTCAAAGGTGAGCATGCGATTGACCGTAAAATGGACTCCAAAATCCCTTAGGAAGGAAGGGTAATTTAAAGAATCAATCCAATCGGCATTATTTAAGAGAATGGCATCCTTCGGGCCGGATCCAAAGGAAAGGGTCCGCTTGAAGATGGTTGAGAGACTTTCAATGTTCTTTTGAATCTCTTGATCATCAATAAGTTTTCGTGACTCATCTTTTCCTGAGGGATCTCCAATCTTTGTTGTGCCTCCACCCATCAGAACGAGCGGGCGGTGACCAGTCTGTTGAAGCCAATATAAAACCATAACTTGAATAAGACTCCCCACATGAAAGCTGCGGGCTGTGGCATCAAAACCAATGTAGGTCGTGATAGATTCTTTGGCCATGAGGGTATCAAGGGCACTTAAATCCGTGGATTGGTGGATAAAGCCGCGGTCTTCTATGGTTTTTAAAAATTCAGATTTAAGAGACATTTTTTACTATATCACTTTCTTGAAAGGGTTTTCCTGTGATCATGGTATACACCGCTTCCGCAATATTTTGGGATTGATCTCCAATGCGTTCAATGTTTTTTGCAGCGAACAACAGCTGAGTATAAGCGCCCACATTTTTCGGATCGTTAATCATAGCTTCAAAAATTTTTTGAAGGTAAGCTTTATAATACACATCGACTTCCTGATCCATATGCCAGACTGTAAGGGCAAGGTTAAGATCAGAGGTTTCAAAAGCAACTAGCGCCGATTCAAACATTTGCTCTGGCATTTTGATAAGGATCGGGAGCTCTTTAATTTCGGGAAAGGAGGGCATATCTTTTAACGCTAAAGTAAACTTAGCAATGTTTACCGCATAATCAGCAATTCTTTCCACTTGGTTTGAAATTTTAAGGGAAGCCACAACAGTTCGTAAGTCATAGGCTACCGGTTGACGAAGAGCTAGAATGCGAACGGCCAGTTCATCAACCTTGGTCTCAAGAAGATTAACTTCTCGATCGCGGGCGATCAGCTCTTGAGCGAGATCCACATCAAACGCCATAACGG
>JAIESK010000078.1 GCA_019746105.1 Alphaproteobacteria bacterium | reverse complement strand
CTCATATTTTAGCTGAAAACTAAGAGCAGCTCTACCTTTTCTATACCCTATTTATATTTTCCCCGGACACTACTGCGTGAAGGCTGGGATCCAGGGACACACAAAGATGAGCCCCGTGGTAAAGTCGTAGGGAATATTTAACAAAAAATTAATTCTTTTCAGTTATTTTTGTAAAACAAAAGTATTATCCTGCTATTTCACAGGATCTTATTTTGTGAAAATAGAGTTAAACATTAAAAACTAAAGGGAGAAAAGTTATGTTGAAAAAATTTCTAATAGCAAGTGCTTTGACAAGCACAATATGCTGTAATTCATTGAATGCACTGAGAATCGAAAATGATACGGATAAAGAAGTTGTAGTCCAGGCTTATTTAAATAGTATTAAACCTGGTGCTACTGGTACTATTATTTATTTTAATGACCCTGAACTTCACATACCAGCCAGAGGTCATTTTGATATTAATAAAGATTCTCTACAACGCTATACCGAAGGAGACCCAATAAGGGTAAATATAACGGAATTGACCCTAGGAGGTAGCCATATAGGGATTCCCTTTTCCGACTCAAAGACGATCTTTGATCAAACGATTCAAGCTTCAGATTTTGATCAAAAAACATTCAAAATTAGTGGATAATAGTCTATCATGATCTAGTCATATAAAGGAATAAGAGAGAGGGAAGTATATATGTTGCCCCTCTTTCTTTTTCTATTTAATTCTGTGATTTACTCCTTCGTAAATGTTCCAATCATGTCTGCCTTTCCCAGAATATGATCTTTCATAGCTTGTTGTAACTGATCGCTCGTAAGGCCGCTGGGAAGAGCTAAGGACGCATCTAAAGCATAAAGAGTAAAGTGATAATGATGGGTGCCAGAGGGAGGATTGGGGCCGTTATAGGAAATTTTGTCCCAGCTGTTTTTGCCAAAGGTTGCTCCCTGGGGAGTTTTTCCCTCGGCAATATTTTTCACATTTGAAGGAATATTATAAAGAACCCAGTGGGTCCAGGTACCAGAAGGGGCATCCGGGTCATCGCAAATCAAGGCATAGGATTTAGTCCCTGAGGGTGGATTTTGCTACGCAAGGGGAGGGGAGAGGTCCTGTCCTTTTCCTGAGTACTTGAGGGGAAGGGGAGCATTATTGTTAAAGGCAGTGCTGCTTAAAGTAAAGGAAGCCTGAACTGGTGCCGAGAAAAGAAATAGTGCGCATAAAATTGAGTATAGTCTCATAAGGGATCTCCTTTATTTTTCCTTATGTTAGCGGATGTATGACATTGGTGACAACACCCCAAATGGAAAAATTATCCTTATTGGAAACTTTAATATCAGGATAACAATCATTTTCCGAACATAAGAGTATTCTGTTGTTTAGTTTTTCTATGCGTTTGACAGAGATCTCACCGTTAAAAAGGGCCACGACCAAACGGCCATAGGAAGGCGCAAGAGAACGATCCACAATTAACATGTCTCCAGGAAAAATTCCCTTTTCGGTCATAGAATCACCCGTCACGCGGAGAAAGAAAGTTGATGCCTTATGGAGCAAGAGGTACTCATTGAGGTCAATTTTACCCTCACAATATTCATCGGTCGGGAAAGGAAATCCCGCTTGCACACGAGAAAGAAAGAGAGGAATAAAATTAGCCCGCTTTGATGATTCTCTTAAGGGAGGAAGAATTTGTATTCCATTTGTTACATATGGGGAAGTGCTCAATACAAAGTAAGTCATATACACCTTTGAGTTAGGAATGAATTTTTTTATGTGATATTATTTTTGTACAGAAATAAGAAAAGTGTGTAAAGGGGAAATCGCTTACTGTAACTGATTGCTCGTAAGTCCGTTTGGAAGAGAAAGATATACATCTAACGCACAAAGTTATGATTCTCTTCCTTTCTGTGTTGATATTTACATTAGCAATATCTTGGTATTAAATAGATAATAAATCTTAGCAGTTATTAATATGCTTGAAAAAAAATTATATACTTTATGTGTTCTGCTTTCTTTATCATGCGGCACTTACGCAGTGGGAGAAGAGCTAGGGGAAGGCGAATCTTCTTCATCGATTAGCATAGCTGGCCCTTCTTCTTCATACACCCCTGATCAAGAGACCGATGAGCTAGAGGTAAGTGTCTCCTCTCCAGCAACTACTAAGCAGAACTAGCTATTTCCCAATGATAAAGACAAAGTGACCTTTAAGTGGCCTGAGTTGGAGGAAGCAGCAAAGTATTTTTCAAGAGAAGATCATCGAGCTCGTAATCTCCTTGACTACTTGGGTTATCTTATACAAGAAAACGGCATTTTGCCTGATTCAGAGAGCAGCGCAAGAAAGAGAAACTCTTCTTTCTGAACTTGAAAGACTGAAGGCTGAGGACGAAAAACTTAAGGCTCAAGCTGCAAGGAGTAGGGACATTTCCTGATATTTTAAAGAACCTGAGCTCGCTCCTTCGGAGCTCCTCAGGATGACAACTGTCTGTTTTTACTAAGAAAAATGTCATCCTGAGACCTTGAGCGTAGCGAAAGGGATTCAGGATCTTGTAAATATTAGTTTTTTAGTTCACTCTCCATCAAATAAAGCACCGTCATTTTAAGGAACATACCATGCATTGCTATAATCATCAGACGAAAGAAGCTATTGGACTCTGCCGTTATTGCTTTAAAGGCTTGTGCCAAGAGTGCTGTCAAAAAAATGAAGACTTTCTTGTGTGTAGTGAGAACTGTGCGCAAAAGGCAAGTGAACTTGAAGAAATGAATGAGCGGGCTAAAAGCATCTATGGGCTGGGCAAATATGCGTCAAAGCGCCGTTTTCCCCTAAACGTCATACTTTATTTGTGCATGGGAGTTCTTTTTATCTCTTTGGGAGTGAGTGATTTGATTCTCTATCATTTATCTTTATCAAACTATGATGTTTTTTTCATTGCATTTGGGTTTTTATGCCTTCTTTTCAGTTTCCTCGCCTGGAAGCGAACAAGCAAAACAGGAATTATTTTGTAGCAAGCTTAGACTTTCATTTATTGATGCATTTGAAGACCCTGCGCAATATCTTTCCAAGGAACAAGCTTGAAATTCGACCCACCGCCTTTAGAGGTGCGGTTATCATGGGCTACAAAAAGGCCCATTGTGTAAGGCCCGCCAAGATTTACGGGGGTGACATCAATGCCGTCCGTTTCTTCAGTTCCTTCTTGGGCGCCTTTTGTAATCTTAAAAGTCCCTAAAAAGCTATTGGGAGGGGAGGGCTGGTAGATGTTATAACTACTACTTCCTTGGCTTGAGGCAATCAGGTATTTATCCTCATAAAGGGCAAGACCTTCCACATCAGCTGTAAGGCCATTTTCACCAACCTTAGCGATCATCTGAGGCGGTTTTCCTTCGGGGAAGGCCCAAATTCCCTGATCTTCCTCGCCAATAAAAACAGTGCCTGTTAAGTCATCCACAACACAGCCCTCAGCAAGGGTTTTAATAGGATAGGAGGCGGTTTTCTCCAAATGCAGCCCATCATCTTCTGCCCAAAATTTCCATTTTTCGGCGCCACTAAATTTAAAGGTAACGACCGCATAGAAGTCATTTCCTTGCTTTTGAAGGCACACACCATAGGGTTTTTTCTCAAATGTGTGGTCTCCAAGCCCTAAATAGGTGATCTTGCCTGTATTTGGGGAGATTCCAAAGAAAGCAAGGCGTTTATCGGGCTTAAAAGTAGCGACTGCAATGTCTGCCAGCGTATGGGCCATAGGAAAACCCGTTCTCAGATCCACATTGTTTATAGGTCCAATTTGAAGGGATTCTTTTAACTTTCCATCGAGTGAATACACATAAAGACCACCATAGGGTTCTTCTTTGTTTGTAGCAAGAATCAGACTTTTCTCAGGATGCTTTTTGTTCACCCAAATGGCGGGATCATCCATGATGTCGGATTTCTGTATGGGAAGATCCGTTGCGGCTGTCGCGTGAACCTCAAAAGGTTCTGCAGAAAGCTTCAGAGGCGCAAAAGCAAGGAATAGACATATCGTTGTTCTTATTAGCATCTATTTTCCATAATATATATTATGCGTTATTTTGGTGTCTCATATACCTTCTTCTATCTCCAAAGCAAAGTTCTTCACATACCTTGGTGAACACCAGAATAAAGTTTACCGACGGTTTCATCATCAAAACGAGATCCAATATAAAGCATCGCTTTATCTGACCACTTTTTCAGCTGAGCCATTTGACGCCTAAAGCCAAAGTTTTCCTTTTTACCAACTGTAACTAGGTCTCTGAAACCTTCATTGTAATGCTCCTCAAAAATGGCTTGGTTTAAGGAAAAAGTGTTAACTGTAGAAGGAATAAGCAACCCAAGCTTAACTATGAGTGATGAAGTTGAGCTTTCTAAAGCTGACCAACCTTGAAAAAACTTTGGAAGCGTATGAAGAGCCGCATTAATCGTTGCAAGCCCACCAAAGCCCTTTCGAAGCCATTGAAAGTCAACAAAATGCCTTACGGAAAAGGTTTTTAACCAACTCTTTAAGTTATTTTGATGAAGTTTAAACTCAATAATTCCTCGAAAAGATGTATCTAACAAGGCGACACTCCAAAAAGAGGCCACTTCTGCAGAAGTAGTTGCATCTAAGCCCAGTACCTCCTGACAAAATTGTTGAAGTGTGTAACGGATAATTTCAGTATCTGCAAGAGCCCCTGCCCCAACAATACAAGCTGTGAGAACATCCAAAAAGTCCTCCTTCAAAGAAACCTTTATGACGTCTAAGTCTTGCTTAAAGTTGACAGCCCCAGTTTCATCCCTCATTTCTTCTTCATCTTCTTTGTCAGCTTCAACGCGCACTTTATCTTTCATCATTAAAAGGCTAATGGCTGAAATGTAATGATCCTCGGCTTCTTGATCATCTTGAACAATCACTTTATTCTTTTGTTCTAAGATTAGCTCATAGACCTTTTTGGCATAAGCTGAATACCGCGGATCAGCAATTTTGTTCTGAAACTGCCGGATCCTTTCAATCATTATTTTTCTTTTCTCACGACTATCTTCTTCGCTAAGCTGCCCCTTTCCGATGTAGCTATAATGGCTAAATAAGTCCCACAAACTTTTACTTCCAAAATTATAGTAATTTTCGCCGTAATGGAGTCCAACAAATCCGGCCAAAATATAACTCAAAGGAAAACCGTGAAGCTTATCCTTATCAAAGTCTTGGTAGGTAAGAATTGTTATCATTGAATAAAGAAGAGCATTGAGCGCAGAGCTTGGGATAAGAGCAATTTGAGCTGCCTTATGGGCTTTTGATTTTTTAAAAATATGAGGTGTGGATCTTTCTGGGTTGTGAATCTCATCCTCGGATTTAATGACTCCTCCTATAATGCCCTCTTCAGGAACTCTATATTTCTTATTAAAAAGTTTCATATCCTCTTCAAGAGAAATGAAATCTTCCTTATCAATAATTGCTCCAACCCTTTCACAAAGTTGTCTTACGGAAACAGGAGCGACATTGACAGTGATCCATACAGAAAGGGTATCGGAAAGCCATCCTCCAGAAGGAAAGCCAAAAATATTGCCGATACTATAAAGAATAATTCCACAAATCGGTAAGGGAGCAACACACCCGAAAGCTCCGGCAATCACTTTCGGAGTTATATTTTTGCATGTCTTTGGTTCTTCCTTGAAAAAACTTTCATCTAACTTGAAGATAAACCTAGGAATAGAATCCCACCCCTCATCTGGTTTGTGTATCTCCTGAACTGGAAAAGATAGCAATCCCGTCTCTTCATTGACCCTTCCCTGCCTGTCTTCCAAAAGACGATGCAATTCCTCTTGGATTAATTGTTGGGCACTTTTTTCTTTTCGTCCTTGAGCTTTTTTAGGGCGTTCTTCAGGTGTTACACCTAATGAGTTAGGAAGAATAAGAAAGATGAGATTAGGCTCCCCCTTTTGAAGTCTGGGATATCCAAGTAATAAGGTTTTGATGGTTTGAGGGTCACATTCTACTATTTTAAGATTCTTTTCTGTTCTAAATCTATTTATCAAGTCTTGACGTATTTCTTGCGCAATTTCATTTCCATCAAGATTTGTTACTCCCTCTTCTTCTTTTCCTTTATTTCGTTTTGGATGCTTTGAAAGCTGTTCTTCTTCCTCTTGGTCTTTTGGCTCCATCGCTATGGTAGGCGCATTATAAAAACAAAAGAAATTCACTAAAATAAGAAGAGAAAACAAAGACTTAAGTGACATTGGCGGCTCCTCGTCAATAAGAATAAGCTTATCTTCTTTTAACCTGTAGACAGATAAAAATCAATGTCTAACAAAAAATTAAGAAGTTTTTAATTTATTTTATATATAATAAAAGTATTAAATAACAATTGGAGAATATTTATGTCATGTTCAAATGTAATTATACAAAAAATCTTTTTGGGACTTATTTGTATGATGATTTTTCAAGGTGTAGAAGGAAATTTTTCTGCCGTAAAGGCAATGAGTCTTAGAGATGAAGAAGCTACAAATCAATTAAAAAGTGAGGAAGTGTTTCAACTCAATTCTAATGAAAGCAGTTGTTCTTTAACAGATCCTCGTTGCTCAACAAACGGACAGCTATAGGTCTTTCTTCTTCATAAAAAGATTGCTAGGGTACATTAGTGAACCCTAGCAACGCAGAAGAAAACCATGACCGATATTGGCTTTTATCATTTGACAGCGTCTCCTTTGGAGAGAGCCCTTCCCCTCCTCCTTGAGAAAACCCTTGCGATTCAAAAGCGTGCTGTTGTGCTGTGTGCCAGCGATGAGCGCCTCGATTATCTTAATAATGCCTTGTGGACCCTTGGACGAATTAGTTTTATCCCCCATGGCAGCGTTAAAGAGGGTATGGCTGAGGACCAACCCGTATGGCTGACAACTTTTGATGAAAACCCTAATGGGGCTCAGTTTTTGTTTCTCACGGAAGGTGCTACCTCCCCTTCCCTCGCCTCCTACGAGCGGTGTCTCGATATTTTTGATGGCAATGATCCCGAAGCCCTTGCAGCGGCTAGAGAGCGCTGGAAAGCCTATAAGGATTTGGGGCATACGGTGACCTACTGGAAACAGAATGAAGCTGGTGGATGGGAAAAGGGTAATTAAGAAGAAGCCTCTAAAATGCTTTTTTTCAGTTGTCTTGGACTCTTATTAGGATTACAAGTTAAAGAATGCAGACAGCAATAAATGAGATTGAGGGTTCCATGATTACGATTCGCTTTCCTGATGGTTCACATCGGGAATTTCCAAAAGGTATTACGGGATGGGAAATTGCGAAAAGTATCAGTACTAGCCTTGCAAAAGAGGCAGTTGCTGTACGCGTTGATGAGGATCTTTGGGATCTGACCCGCCCGATTGAAAAGGATGTAGCTTTTGAAATCATCAAACGCCCCTCAGAGCACGGTTTGGATGTTTTGCGCCATGATGCGGCCCACGTATTTGCGGAAGCGGTGAAGGAACTCTATCCGGAAACTCAAATTACGATCGGCCCGTCTATTCAAGATGGCTTTTACTATGATTTGTATCGTGAAGAATCCTTTACGCCAGAAGATTTGAATCGCATTGAAGAGCGTATGCACGAAATCGTGAATCGAGATGAACACTTGACGCGGGAAGTTTGGGATCGCAACGAAGCTATTAAGTACTTTAAGGATTTGGGTGAAATTTTTAAGGCTGAAATTATCTCTGACCTCCCAGAGGATAGTGAAATCACCATTTATCGCCAAGGAAACTTTGTAGATTTGTGTCGGGGCCCTCACCTTCCCTCCACAGGAAAGTTGGGTCACGCTTTTAAATTGATGAAACTTGCAGGTGCCTATTGGCGCGGTGATCCAAAAAACCCTGTGTTGCAACGCGTTTACGGAACGGCCTGGTCTACAGAAAAGGACCTTCAGGACTATTTAACGCGTCTTGAAGAAGCGGAAAAAAGAGATCATCGCAAGCTGGGAAGGGAGATGGACCTTTTCCATATGCAGGAAGAAGCCCAAGGAAGTGTCTTTTGGCACCCCAAAGGTTGGACTCTCTATCGCCTTTTGCAAAACTATATTCGGGACAAAATTTCTGCAGAAGATTATGTGGAAGTTAACACCCCGCAACTTTTGGATAGCTCCTTTTGGAAGGCTTCTGGTCACTGGGATAAGTTCCGCGAAAACATGTTTGTGGTGGAGGATGTTGATAAAACCCTCGCCTTAAAGCCCATGAATTGCCCTTGCCATGTTCAAATTTTCCGCCAAGGCATCAAGAGTTATCGCGACCTTCCCCTGCGTATGGCTGAGTTTGGCTCCTGTACGCGCAATGAACCTTCGGGAGCTCTTCATGGACTTACGCGTGTACGGTCCATGGTTCAGGACGATGCTCATATTTTCTGCCGTGAGGATCAAATTGAAGAAGAAACGCGGAAGTTTTGCATTCTTTTGCTTAATGTATATCGTGAGCTAGGTTTTGAAGAGCTGACCGTCAAATTTTCTGACCGTCCTGCGGTCCGTGCCGGTGAGGATGCTATTTGGGATAAGGCTGAAGCTTGTCTTGAAGCCGGCGCCCGCGCTTCGGGCCTTAGCTATACATTGAATCCTGGCGAAGGGGCTTTTTATGGGCCCAAACTTGAATTTATTTTGAAAGATGCTATAGGACGTGATTGGCAGTGTGGAACCCTTCAGTTGGACTTTGTCCTTCCTGAAAGGTTAGATGCTTCCTACATCGCTGAGGATGGCCAAAAACACCGCCCTGTGATGCTTCATAGGGCTATTTTAGGATCTCTTGAGCGTTTTATTGCCATTTTCATTGAACATTATGCCGGAAAATTCCCTCTCTGGGCAGCTCCCATTCAGGCTGTTGTAGCCACCATTACTCAAGAAGCGGATGACTATGCTCAAAAGGTTTGTGAAAAGCTTAAAGCTGCAGGATTGCGCGTTGAATTGGACATTCGTAATGAGAAAATTAACTATAAGGTACGGGAATTAAGCCTTCAAAAGGTTCCCTATATCCTTGTTGTTGGCAAGCGTGAAGCTGAAGAAGATACGGTTGCATTACGTAAATTAGGCGGAGAGGCTCAAGAAGTCCTTGATCTTAATGAAGTATTAGGTAAACTATTACGAGAAGCGCTGCCGCCTCATAAGCGGTAAGGGTTTTATTTTTTTTAACTAAACATTGGAGCAATTACATATCTAAATATACGAACGAAGACAAAGGAAACGCCTCAAATGGCCCCCGCGTCAATGAGAAAATTTCTTCCCTTAAAGTCAGGTTAGTTGATGAAAATGGGGAAATGGTTGGTGTGTTATCACAAAAAGAAGCTCTTGAAAGAGCCTATAGAGCGGGTCTTGATTTAGTCGAGGTATCTCCGAATGCGGATCCTCCCGTATGCAAAATCCTGGATTATGGTAAATACAAATTCGAAGAGCAAAAGCGCCGCGCTGAAATGCGCAAGAAACAAAAAGTTATTGAGATCAAAGAAGTGCAGCTTCGTCCCGGCATTGATAAGCATGATTTTGAGGTCAAAATGCGGAGTGCGCGGAAATTTATTGATGACGGGGACAAGCTAAAAGTGACTCTTCGCTTTAGAGGTCGTGAACTTTCTCACCAAGAATTGGGGATGGATGTTCTTACCCGTGTGAAAGAGACCCTTCAGGATGTTGCCAAAGTTGAGCACGACCCGAAATTTGAAGGCAAAAGGGTTATCATGATCCTTGCACCTTTGAAGTAGAATCGTTTTTCTTAGATCCTGAGCTCGCCCTTCGGGCTCCTCAGGATGACATTTTCAGAGTTCTGTCATCCTGAGACCTTGAGCATAGCGAAAGGGACTCAGGATCTATTTCACACGCTAAGTCAGCTAAGTATATGAAAACTTCTAAATATCTTTTACAATAGGACACTATGGAACTGGATCCAAAAAAACTCTATTTTTTACCCCTGGGAGGCTCGGGGGAAATTGGGATGAATCTCAATCTCTACTACACTCGTGGTAAGTGGTTGATGGTAGACTTAGGTGTTACTTTTGATCAAACTCCTGGCATTGAAGTTCTTATGCCAGATACAGCTTTTATTGAGGAACACGTCCAGAATCTAGCAGGTCTTGTTCTCACCCATGCTCATGAGGATCATATTGGTGCCATTCCCTACCTCTGGCCACGCCTAAAATGTCCTATGTTTGCAACTCCTTTCACCGCTTCCCTTATCCGTCATAAACTCAAAGAAACTGGCCTTCAGGCGCCACTTCATGAAATTCCCCTCTCAAAGGGCGTGGATATTGGCCCCTTCACCATTGATTTTTTTGGCATTACTCATTCTATTCCTGAGCCCAACGTTTTGGCCATTCGTACCGCTGCAGGAACGATTGTGCATACGGGCGATTGGAAAATTGACCCCGATCCCCTTATTGGAGAACCTACAGATATAGAAGGCCTTAAAAAACTGGGGGATGAAGGCGTTCTTGCTCTTGTATGTGATTCAACAAATGTCTTTGTGCCAGGCTGGTCTGGCTCAGAAAAACCAATTCGAGACAATTTGATTAAGCTTGTCAGCGAGTTTCCAGGAAAGCGTGTTTTAATTGCTTGCTTTGCTTCAAACGTGGCTCGAGTTGCCAGCTGTGCTGAGGCTGCCATTGCTAATAACCGCTATGTTGGCCTTGTAGGACGCTCTCTTCATCGTGTGGATGAAGTGGCTCGTGAATTAAATTACTTTAAGGGGTACCCCCCTTTTCTTAGTCATCATGACGCGGGTTTTCTTGAACGTTCGGAAACTCTTCTTATCTGTACCGGAAGCCAAGGTGAACAAAGAGCGGCTCTCTTACGTATCGCTAAGGGAGAAGACAAACATATTTCTTTGGAGACAGGTGATGTCGTTATCTTTTCTTCACGACAGATCCCTGGCAATGAAAAAGCAATCGCAGCTCTTCAAAATCTTCTTACACGCAATGGCGTGCAAGTGATTACGGCCAATGAAAGCGACATTCATGTTTCAGGTCATCCTAATCGTGATGAACTCGTGGAAATGTATTCCTGGATTCGCCCGAAAATTGTCGTTCCCGTCCATGGAGAAGATCACCATATTGCAGAGCAAGCTAAATTGGCTTCCGATCATAAAGTGCCTTTTGTCATTACACCCCATAATGGAGAGTTAATTGAACTCTCCCCTCAAGGACCGCAACTGATTGATGAAGTTCCATCGGGACGCCTTGCCCTTGATGGCAGAAAGCTTATTCCTTTCCGTGGAGAAGTAATGCATGAGCGGCACCGTTTGATGAGCACCGGTCATGCTCTTGTGACTCTTCTTTTAAAAAAAGACGGCGCCTTTAAGTATCCACCCACAGTTCTTTTGACGGGAGTTGCAGCAGGAGAACAATTGGATATACTCACATCTCATTGCATTGGCGCTGTAGAAGAAGCTTTTATGGCCCTTCCCATTGAAGACAGAAAAGAGGATGATTTGGTCTCTGAGGTAGCGCGTCTTGCCACTCGGCGTGTTTTAGGAGCATACTACGGGAAGAAAACATTAACCCATGTACAGGTATATCGCGTTTAAGGGAGAACGTCATGATTGGAAATCTAAATCACGTTGCCATTGCTGTGCCAGATTTAGAGGCTGCTATTAAGCAATACCAAACTGTCTTTGGTGCCTTCGTGACCAGTCCTCAAGAGCTTGTTGCCCATGGCATTCGCCTTGCTATCGTGAATCTTGCCAATACAAAGATCGAATTGATAACCCCCTTGGGAGAGACCTCTCCTATCGCTAAGTTTCTTGAACGGAATCCCGCAGGCGGCCTTCACCACTTGAGTTATGAGGTGCCGGATATTATTGCCGCCCGAGATCAGCTGACAGCTGCAGGCCTGGAGGTGATTGGTGATGGAACGCCTCAAACCGGTTATCATAATACACCCGTTCTCTTTTTTAATCCCAAGGACTGCTTGGGCGTTTTGATTGAATTGGAAGAGGTAAAAACGACTCTCCAACAAGGACGAATTGAAATTACCTCTGCCGTCCATACAGGGTATCATTCAGAAAAATCTTCCTTAGAAGGGGTTGAGGGGGTTGGCATTAGAGTCGATGTAGACTTTCGAGTGCCCACTCCAGAAGATAATTTGGAAGAGAATTAATTAATGAGAGGACAGAGTCCAATAGCCCTGGATCCCGCGGTAAATCCGCGGGACGTCTCCCTCTCTCTACAGGGCTCCTCCCCACGGCATTTTATACTGAAACCTTGGCGAAGGGACCTCATTCTCCCTCTACATGACGCCCCGCGGATTTACCGCGGGGTCCAAGAAAAGGTTGCCTCATGTCCTTCATGACGGGACTTCTGCTTTATGTAGTCATTTGGGTTGTGATCCTTTTTATGGTTCTCCCTTGGGGCGTTCATGTTCCTGAAAAAATCGAAAAGGGTCACGCCAGCAGCGCTCCAGAAAATCCGCATATGGGAATTAAACTTTTGGTGACAAGCCTAATTTCCGCCCTTCTCTGGGTCGTGGCCTACCTGGTCTTACGGCCTTAGGTAGGATTTTCTACTCTACTTCCACAGGCCGTGTTACCAGCGTACGAGGTTGTGGCACACCAGCTTGAGGATAAAACCAACCAAACCCTTCATCAGCATCTGCAGCAAAGCCGCTTGTTTCAAAGGCTGCTATATTGGGATCAGAGGGATGGAACAAACTTACTGCTACATAGGGTAATGTTCCTTCTACTGGCAATGTTTTGCCACGCTTTGTGAATTCGCATACAAACTTATAAGTAGCTTCTATAGCTCCTACTCTATCCTCTGGAGAGATATCAGGAGTAAAAAGTGGCAAAATCATAGCCAGTCCTCGATTTTCGATACGCTCCAGGTTAGCATCATTAAAAGCGCCTTCGGGATCTATTTGCTTTGTAATCCCAAGGCTTATGCATTTTTGGATAATAGGATGATGTGCTGTTGGATGAGCTTCATTTCCTTCAGCATAACCACGAGAAGGCAGGCGGCCAAATTGAATAAATCCAAGGGGAAAAATTTCATCATTTCCGTTGATTTGAGAAGAGAGAGTATAAAGATGATGGGGATTTTGAGCCTCTCGACGATGAGTATTTTGAGCCATGAAACGTTGCTCTGCACCTTCCACAGCGGGATATCCCGCCTTTATAGGAAGAGCTGCAAGGGTTTCTGTATAGCTCACAAAAGAGTCGGGTTCAGCTGACCTTAAAAAAAACTTTCTATCTCCCTCAGGATTTTTCCAGACAGCATGTATTCTTTGGGCACCCTCTTCTGGATTACTTTCCTCAAATAACTCCCAATTGGCAAAGCTTTGGCTAATGGATAAGGGGAATGCTATAGAAACAAGAAAGGCAATTTTTTTAAACATGAAAGTCTCCAAAGGTTAATGTTCAAGCGCTTGAGTCTTACTTATAAAACTTAGCTAGAAAACAATCAAGAAGATTACCCTTTAGGGGAAGGAGCCCGTCACGCAAAGGCAGGTTTTTCGATGAGAGCTTCTTTCTCTGAGGTCATCATCACTCCATAGGTAATGGCCGAGATAAAAAGGCCAATAAACCAGGCGTAGTGGTAGAGGGGGACAAGAAATTCAAAAGCAGACCCCATAGATAACACCTTTATTTGAACCAAGAAGCCAGGAATGTTTGGCAAAACGCCTAAGACAAGGGCGGCAATGGCTTTCGGGTTATAGCCGCGCCAATAGGTGTAGGCCCCTTCCCTCTTATAGAGATCCTTAAGGTTTAAATTCGTGCGGCGAATGATGTAGTAATCCATCAGAATGATGCCAGCAATGGGCCCGAGAAGAGCTGAGTAACCAATCAGCCATGTAAAAATATAACCCGTCGGATCCGCTAACAGCTTCCAAGGCATCATGAGAATGCCCAGGATTCCGGTAATCAGGCCGCCGGTTTTAAAGCTGATATGTCTCGGCGCGAGGTTTGAAAAATCATTGGCAGGACTCACCACGTTAGCTGCCACGTTGGTGGTAAGAGTGGCCAGCACAACCGTGATTACAGACAACACAACAATCAAAGGATTATCAAACTTTTGGATCAAGACGATGGGATCCCAAATGGCTTCTCCATAAATGGCTAGGGTGGCGCTGGTCACCACAACACCAATAAAGGCAAAGAAGGTCATAGTGGTGGGAAGGCCTAAAGCTTGCCCATAGATTTGAGCTTTTTGATCCTTGGCATAACGGGTAAAGTCAGGGATATTAAGGCTTAATGTAGCCCAAAAGCCAATAATTCCTGTAAGAGCAGCAAAGAAATAAGGATAAAATTCAGCGTTGTTTTCAAACTTAGAGGCAGTTTGAAAAACCTTATGTAAACCTTCTGCATTTTGATAGGCCCAATAGAGAAGCGCAATACCCCCTAAAATCAGAAAGGGCGCGGATAAGGTTTCAAGCCATTTAATGGAATTGAGTCCTTTCCATACAAAGAAAATATTCATCAACCAAAAGATCATAAAGCAAACAAACGGCATAAATCCAACTCCCAAAATCTCTCCGGGAATATGAGCTGCATCGGGCCAAAACAAAAGCACCAGGGTGTAAACGGCTGTGCCACCAATCCAGGTTTGGATACCAAACCACCCACAAGCGACGAAAGCTCTGAGAAGAGCAGGAATATTTGATCCTAAAATACCAAAACTAGCCCGAGTAAAGACAGGGAATGGTATGCCGTATTTCACACCGACATGGCCATTCAGAATCATGGGGACGAGGACAATCAGATTGCCCAGGAAGATGGTTATTAATGCTTGAAGCCAGCTCATACCGCCCTCAATCAAGGAGGAGGCCATCATATAGGTGGGAATCTGAACGGAAAGACCAATCCAAAGGGTGAAAAAATTAAAACTGGTCCAATTTTTTTGAGCCCCTGCTACGGGCGCGAGATCTGTGTTGGTAAGGTCATTTGTCATGGGATCAACACCTGATTTGAATTTATTCCTTTTAAGGTAAATGCTGAGGAAATGTCAAACATAAAAACAACCTATATATTGATCTCTTCAGCACCATAACTCTCGTCAGATTCACATTCCATAGGGTCTTCATCCATTACAAGAGACCACTGCAATTCCTCAACCTCAGCCACGACTCTGGACGAGAATCTGTGCTTATTATTCAGACACTGTGCAAAAAATTCACATTTGACGTCGAGAGGAGCCGATGATTCCATCAAAGCCTCTAAACGGTGTTCAATAGGCATCCGGGGATTAGCCGCAAAGGCACATAAAAACGATTCTCTTTCCTCACCATTTCGAAGCCCAAAAATACCATCAAGACGATATTTTGGATCAAATTTGAGGGTTTCATTTATCAAAAATGGAAGGAGCAAAGAATCCCTTTCCTCTCCTCTTGGAAGATAGAAAAGAGTCTCAATGCGGCGCTCAGGCGTCAAATGGGACATCTCAGCAACACGTCTTACAACCTTTTTACGGGTATCACTGTCATAAGGCAAAATTTGCGCTCCCTTGAGGAACTCTTCCACAATATCTTCATCGAGCTTAACAAGCTTTCCCCGATTATATTGTATCTCAAAAACCTCTTCCAAAAGGTCAGTCATGACTTTTCTCATGTTCATCGAGTTTAGAGCTTTTGACTTATTTAAAAGATGAGCCGATGCAATGCGTAGTTCAATAGGTTCTATTTCATTATAGATAATTCCCAAAGATATCATTGCTTTTGTAAAGCATTCATCAGATTGTAGCATTCTATTAATAGCTGGATAGCGTGTTGCAAAGTCCAAATCGCGGCGCAATACATCAGCATGAGGGAGAGAAGAGTTCAAATATTGGCGGTAGCCCTTGACAGTGAGATAGAGATTCATGTCCTTTTGAAAAGGAAGGGGGATTGCGTCGCGATGAACTAAATCTTCGCAAATCCCTAAAAATTTGCTTTCCGAAACGCTCGAGGGAGATTGTATGTTAAGAGATTTTTTTTTGAAATCCCTCTCATCAGGATCCATGGCCAAGGTATTTTGAGGTAAAGAGACAATCAAAATACTTAATGAGCAACTAACAAAAAAATAACGTAATAACATAAAAATCCTCACATATATAAAACAATAATTAATACTTATTGTATATCTATTTAAAAATCAAGAGGTGAGAAGCTTTTTGTAATTACAGTCAAATCTTTGGGGAGATGGTGCCGTCGGAGAGAATCGGACTCTCGACCTCACCCTTACCAAGGGTGTGCTCTACCACTGAGCTACGACGGCAAGACTCGCGCAAGATGCCACACTGTGGCGTTTCAATCAAGAGTTGAGATAAAGGTTTGAAAAAAAATTTGACGATATCTTTAGAAAATGTTTAGGATGCCTTCTATGACAACATCCACTCCTCCAAAGAAGCCCCCTCACCCATCGACCCTTGAAAGGAAGAAGTTGCTTGAGGCTCGGGAAAAACGGCTTGCAGAAGCGCTTCGCGAAAATTTAAAAAAACGCAAAGAGCAAATTCGAGGGCGGAAAGATAAGCAATAGGAGGTCTCGAGTTCCTTTAGCGTGCACTCAAGGTCTCGGGATGACATTGTTTATTCTTATTTCCAGAAAAGCATTTTCCCATTGACCAGCTTTAAAATTCGGGTATTTTAAACATAATTCTTGGGCCTGTAGTTCAGTGGTCAGAACCCTCCGCTCATAACGGAGTTGTCGCAGGTTCGAATCCTGCCGGGCCCACCACCCGCCTTCGCTTACTATTTTAAGGAGTAATTCGTTTATGGCATCTCAACAATACATCTATGTCATGAAAGGCCTGACAAAGGTTTATCCAGGCTCACGAGAAGTCTTTAAGGATATTTGGTTGTCTTTCTACCCCGGCGCTAAAATTGGCATTATAGGCGTAAATGGTTCGGGAAAGTCTACTTTGATGAAAATCATGGCTGGGATGGATAAAGAATTTAATGGAGAAGCCTGGGCGGCCGACGGCACGACTGTGGGGTACCTTGCTCAAGAGCCAGAACTTAATCCCAATTTGACTGTCGAAGAAAACGTCATGGAAGCGCTTTCAGAAACAAAGGCGCTCCTCGATAAATTTGAGGCTATCAGCGCTCGCTTTGCCGAGCCTATGAGTGATGAAGAAATGACTACCCTTCTGGCTGAACAAGCCGAATTGCAAGATAAAATCGAAGCGGTGGAAGGCTGGGATATTGGCCGTAAGGTTGAAATCGCTATGGATGCTTTACGCTGTCCCCCGGGAGATGCGAATGTAACAAATCTTTCTGGTGGTGAAAAACGACGAATCGCCCTGTGCAAACTTCTTTTACAACAGCCAGATATTCTTCTCCTCGACGAGCCCACCAACCACCTGGATGCGGAATCGGTGGCGTGGCTCGAGCGTCATCTCCAGGAATATAAAGGCACCGTTATCCTTGTGACCCATGATCGTTACTTCCTGGATAACGTTGTGAAGTGGATTTTAGAGCTTGATCGCGGCCAAGGGATTCCTTTCGAAGGAAACTACTCCGCATGGCTTGAGCAAAAACAAAAGCGCCTTGAGCAAGAAAGTAAGCAGGAAGGGGCACGGCATAAAACTCTCGCTCGAGAGTTAGAATGGATTCGCCAGTCACCCAAAGCCCGCCAAGCCAAAAGCAAAGCCCGTATTCAATCTTATGAGGAATTACTGGCCCAAGATGCGCGTAAATCTCAAGAGACGGCCCAAATTATCATCCCTGCAGGACCTCGCTTGGGCACGACGGTTATTGAATCGCAAGACCTCTCTAAAGGATTTGGAGATCGTCTTCTCATTGAAAAACTGAACTTTAAGCTGCCTCCAGGAGGTATCGTTGGCGTTATTGGTCCCAATGGTGCTGGTAAGACCACCCTCTTTAAACTCATTACAGGGCAGGAAACACCTGATGAAGGAACTTTTCGCGTGGGTGAGTCGGTTGTTCTTGGTTATGTGGATCAGTCTCGTGATACTCTGGCTCCCAATAAAACTGTTTGGGAAGAAATTTCAGAAGGGAACGAAGAGATAGAGCTCGGTAAACGCAAAATGCAAAGCAGAGCCTATTGCGCCAGCTTTAACTTTAAAGGTGCCGACCAACAGAAAAAAGTGGGCCAGCTTTCCGGTGGAGAGCGTAATCGTGTCCATTTGGCCAAAATGTTGAAATCGGGTGTGAATGTCCTGCTGCTCGACGAGCCTACTAACGATTTGGATATTGATACCTTACGCGCCCTTGAGGAAGCCCTGCTCGAGTACGCCGGCTGTGCTGTTGTCATCAGCCACGATCGCTGGTTCCTTGACCGGATTGCGACCCATATCCTGGCTTTTGAGGGAGACAGTCATGTGGAGTGGTTTGAAGGAAACTACCAAGCCTATGAGGAAGACCACAAGCGCCGCTGCGGCATCGATGCGGATCAGCCGCATAGGTTGAAGTATAAGCCATTGGTTAGAAAAACCGCTTAACTTTTCGTAATCAGCCCCCCTTAATCGTCAATTGTGAGCCTTGCATACGCAAGGCGCGGCAATCTATTCTTCTAATCAAGCACGGCCACGGCGTGGGGCGAGACCTCATCCTCACATGACGCACCGCGGAGCTGTAAGAAACTTACTCCATAAGAATAAACTCCTTCCAATACTTCACATATAATTCTTGTCATGCCTTCGATAAATAAGCTATCGTAAACTCTTCTTTTAATAGGGATAAATGATGAATTGTCTTTTGTGCAATGATAATAAAATAACGAGAATTGGCGAAAAGAATAGCTATGAATTGATTGTCTGTGAATCTTGTGACTTGAAATTTACGGGCCGAATGCCAACGGCTCATGAATTAGAGACATATTACTCTGATTACTTTGTCGAGAAAAATATCAAAAATGCAGAGAAAAAGAAAAAACGACTTAAGAGGCTTATTCGTCTTATATCATTTTGGTCAAAAGGGAAGACCTTTTTAGATGTAGGTTGCAGCACTGGGTTTGCAGTAGGCGCTGCGAAGGAGTTAGGTTATGAAAGTATGGGAATAGATTTAAGCGATAAGGCAATCCAGGCGGCAAAGGCTCTTTTCCCAACTTGCAAATTTAGATGTCAAAAAACTTTTGATCTTGTAAAGGAAGATCAAAAGTTTGACTTTCTTATGTGCCGGGAGGTTATAGAACATACAACGGATCCACTTGCGTTTGCTCAGAGTTTATCAAGTCTTGTAACGCCAGGTGGGATTTTATACCTTACTACTCCCGATGCAGGACATTGGAGGGTGCCTAATGATTTTGTGTCGTGGAAGGAGGTTGTGCCTCCGGAGCATTTGTTCTTTTTTAATGCTAAAAATTTGCGCAAACTTTTAGAAGCTGTAGGATTTGAATTAATTTATAAGCAACCAAAGTTCAAGCCAAGCCTTCGTGTTCTGGCAAGGCGGCTTTAAGGTTTATGGATTTTATGGAGATCTTAACTTTTTTCCTTCGCCAGGACGTCATCCCAAAATTTAGAACCCCTTCACGAGCCCTTGCGAGTGTTAGGATTTTAATATTTGGGACTAGGAAGGATTTTAAAATCTGGCTTGGATCCCGGGGGATTAACCCTGTTTCCCTGCTTGCACAGGGACGGGGCTAAATCCCGGGATTGACAGATTTTTTTAGTAATTTTATTTCTGAGCTTGAGGCAATTGTTGGGTAAGTTGCTTCTTCACATCAGCTTCTGACTTAAAGGAAACTTTCACATTTGGAAGGTTTTTATTTAATTTATCAAGAACCTTTGGAGTCAAATCAAAACCATTATTGGCTGTGATGACGGTTTCTTTGTAAATCATAACGTTTGCGCCTGCTTCTTTCATAACTTCTTCAGCGGCTTTTAAGAAAGCTTGGTAAACCGTCTTTTTGGCTTCTTCGACACCCAATTCCATTTGAGCTCTTCTAATTTCAAGTTTGTCTTGAACTTCTTGAACACGCTTTTCAAAAGTTTGACGTTGAGCAGTAAGGTCTTTGTCAGAAAGCTTCTTTGCATTTTCTGCAAGTTCCTTATCCTTATCTTTTAATTCTTTCTCATAAGTTGCCATTTCTTTTTGAACTTCAGTGCGCTTTTGATCAACTTGTTTGATGATATCTTGAAACGCAGCAGACTTATCAAGAGTAGCTTGTTCTACGATACCAATGATAGGCGCAGGCAAACTTTCTGCATGGACTGAAATGATAGAAGCTGCAGAAATAAATAAGGTGGTTAATAGTGTTTTCTTCATTTTTCTTTTCTCCTTTAAAATGACGTTCCAAAGTTAACCCTAAATTGCTCAGTTCGGTCAACCTTTTTTACACGTAGAAATGGTTGAGCGAGGCTTACACCAATAGGGCCGAAGGGAGAGCGCCAGGTAACTCCTACACCTGCGCTGGCCCGAAACTTTTGATTGTTACTAAGAATAAAATTTGGAGGGACAACCTTGTTTCCAGTATGCCAAACGCTTCCTACATCAGTGAACATGCTGCCACGAATTCCTAATTCTGGCGGCAAACCTAAGGGAACTGCAAGCTCAACAGTGCCTTTATAGTAAAAGAGACCACCCAAGGCGTCTTTTGTTTTGCTATCTCGTGGGCCAATACCAGAATCCGCGAAACCACGGAAACTATCGCCTCCTAACTCATAACGGTCAGCAACACGGGTCACTTTTCCAAGACCAGACATGGCTCCCGCTGAGCCTTTGATGGCAACAACCCACTTGTGATCATCATCGATAGGAACATACGTTCCCGCACGAAGCCCATTTTTAAAATAACGAACATCTCCTCCAAGGCCAGCAAGGTCATCTGCAAGCCCTGCATAATAGCCTTCAGTTGGCTCAATGCTACTATCTCTTTTATCGAGGAAAAGAGCATGACCCGCTTCTGATACAATCCAAGTTCCGCGTTGAGCTTGCAAGTAGGGAGAAGAGTTGGGACTAATATCATTGATGACATCACGGCGAATAGTATAACTCCAAGATTGCCCTAAGTATTCATAAAGGTCATATCCTAATGTTGCCGAGCTTCCTGTCCTAATCTGTTGATAACCAGTCTGATCTTGGGATTTCGTATTATATTTACGAGACGAGTGAAAAACATCGATGCCTCCAAGTAAAGGCCTGCCTAAGAAATAAGGGTTTTGAAATCCAAGACGAAAATCTGTGGCTCGCTTGGATATCATGGCACTTCCATAAAGATCATAACCTTTGCCCATAAGATTTCGCTCATTCATGGTGACGGTACCTATAGGACCATCAGTTGTAGAATAACCTGCAGAGAACTGAAGAGATCCAGTAGGCTTGTCTTCCACTTCGACTTTCATATCGATCTTATCGGGAACGTTTGTTTCCTCGCGTTTAACTTCAACTCTCTTAAAATAATCAAGATTTTCAAGACGCTGCTCTGACCTTTTTAACTTAACACTGTTATAAGGATCTCCTTCAGCAAGTCGTATCTCGCGGCGTATGACATCATCATCCGTCCGGTCGTTGCCGATAATGTTGATCCGATTGATATAGACATGACGTCCTTCTTTTATGATAAAATCGATGTCAACCTTTAAATCCTTGGGATTACGATGAAGCTTTGGTTCAATATCAACAAAGGCAAAACCTCTTTCGCCAATAGCCATATTTAATTTATCAACTGTCCGCTCTACTTCCTTACTATCAAACCATTCTCCACATTCGACTGTAATTAATTTCTCTAATTCCTCTATCTTGAGAGCGGGAAGATTATTCGTAATTTTGACAGCACCAAATTGATATCTCTTCCCTTCAGAAAGGGTATAGGTGATATAGAATTCTTGAGAATCTGGATCAAGCTCCGCTACTACGGAATCAACTTTAAAGTCTGCATAACCTTGCCTGTGATAATACTTACGGAGCAATTCCTTATCATAGGAAAGGCGGTCGGGATCATAAGTATCATCAGAACTGAAGAAACGATACCAGCGCGTTTCTTTTGTCATAATAAGGGATTCTAGACGGGATAAACTAAAATGGTCATTACCCACAAAGATAATTTTATTAATACGCGTGGGTCTTCCTTCCGTAATTTCAAAAATCAGATCCACGCGACTTTGTTCACGTTCAACAATCGTTGGTACAACCTTGGCACCATAACGGCCACTTAAACGGTACATATCGCGAATTTTTTGAGCTGCTTGCTGAACTTTAGCTGGCGTGTAAACTTCCCGAGGGCGAAGGCCAATTTCAGCGGTAAGAATGTCGTCTTTTAAGCGATCATTTCCTTCAAAAGCAATGCGATTAATAATTTTATTTTCAACAACTTTGATGAAAAGATGATCCCCATGCTCTTCAATCACAACGTCAGCAAATAATCCTGTGGCAAAAAGATTTTTAAGGATTTCCTCAATTTTGTTTTCCGTAACATTGTCCCCAACTTTAAGGTCAATGTAAGTCATAATTGTGGGAGTTTCTATACGTTTGTTCCCTTCGACGTCAATGACGCGAATAACTCCAGCCCATAATTCACTTGTCAAAAGAACAAGACCTAGAGTGAGAACAAGAAAACGTTGAAACACGAATTACCTCTTATTATTTTACAAAAATATGAACAATATCATTCCAAGTAGCAAAGAGCATTAAGGTCACAATCACTGCAAACCCAGCGCGGAAACCCCACTCTTGAGCCTTTTCAGATATGGGTTTTCCTCGTAATACCTCAAGAATGTAAAAGAGCAAGTGACCACCATCAAGCATAGGAACGGGGAATAAATTAATGAGGCCTAAATTGACAGAAAGAAGCGCCATGAACCAAATCAAGGCCACAATGCCATTTTGAGCAATTTCTCCCGACATTTGCGCAATACGTAAAGGGCCACCTAGGCCATCTGATGATTTAGCCCCTATAATAACTTGCCATAAAGCTTTAAGCGTTTGCCAACTCAATGAAACTGCTTCTTTACCAGCATACCACCATGAATTCCACCAGGCGCGTTTAATATAAGCTGTTTCTGAGCTTCTAACGCCTAAAAGGCCTACCTTATGAACATGGCCAAAATTGTCTGTAATTTCTGACAAAATTGGAGTGACGGCAAGGGTAAGGATATGGCCATTACGATCAATAACAAATTGAAGCACATCTCCAGGATGTTGTTGTACAATAAATTGCAAATCTTCAAAGCGTCCAACCGTTTCACCATTAATGGCTTTGACTCGGTCTCCTTTTTGGAAACCTGCTTTTTCAGCTGCACTTTCGGGTTGAAAATCTTGAATAATCGGAAGTGTATATCTTTCACCAATGGTTGCAAAAAGGATGGAAAAGATAAAAATTGCAAAAAGATAATTAGAAAGAGGGCCGGCTGCAGAAACTGCAATACGTTGCCATACTGTTTTATAAAAGAGAGAGCGTTCCCGCATCTCTTTTTCCATTTTTTTAAGGGTCTTTAGGTCAGGAGTACTTGCAGCATCTGCATCCCCTACCATTTTTACATAACCCCCTAAAGGAAACCAGCTAACCTTCCAGCGGGTGCCGGCTTTATCATGCCACCCAAAAACCTCTGGGCCAAAGCCAATGGAAAAAACGTCGACACCAACGCCATTATAGCGAGCAACCAAGTAGTGGCCAAGTTCGTGAACAAAAACGAGAATAGATAAAACAATTAGAAACGGTATGACATACCAACCCATGCTTATAATGTATTCCATTTTTTCTCTACTCCCTCCATGATTGAGACTCTATTCATAGCTCCAAGATTTTCAGAACACAATCCCTTACATGAGAAGAAAATGGAAAAAAACGAGCCAATTGCAAAATTCTTCTCGACTGTCATCCTCGCGAAGGTGAGGACTCGGTAATCATTTGAAAAAAAAGCTTTTTTTCTATTTTTGCTAAAATAATACCTACGTTAGATTTTTGTTTTTTTCCATATAAATAATTTCTTAACTCAGCGTTTCCCTGGCATCTCGCGATCAAGCCGAGGAACGTCAAAATTGATTTAGAAGCCCCACGCCCTTATCGACGCCCCGCTGCTTGACAACGGGGTCCATGGAGACGTTAAGATAGATCTCGCTGAGGGCTAGCAGGATGCCAACAGAGATAGTTATTTTACATATAATTTTTGTTTAGGAATCATTAATGATAAAAATCAAAGGATTATTATTCATATTCAGTATACCCATAGCGGGAATTCTGATTGCCCTAACCGTCCTTATTTCCTCTGGTTTAAAGGACCAGGTGGGCAAAGCCGACGTTGCTCTAGTGCTTGGCAATACAGTAAATACAGACGGAACGCCATCGCCCCGCCTTCAGGCCAGATTAGATAAAACACTTGAACTCTACCGCCATGGCTATTTTCCGACAATTATCGTAAGTGGCGGCGCAGGAATCGAAGGATACGATGAAGCAAAAGTTATGGGTGATTATCTTGTTTCCCATGGCGTTCCCGCTGATCAAATCATTATGGATAGTGAGGGCATAAATACATCTGCGAGCGCTAAAAAAACCTTGCAAATTATACGCGACTCTAACAAGAAGAGCGTCTTCGTTGTTTCTCAGTATTTTCATTTGCCACGCGCGCGTTTAATACTCGAGCGTCTTGGTATATCCCCCATTTACTCGGCTCACGCGAATTTCTTTGAATGGCGAGATATTTATTCCTCATTACGCGAAGTCATAGCTTACATCAGTTATTCATTGCGCGATTAAATTTGTTACATTCTTTTTCTTTCAAACTACATATTAAATATATTGAAATTTCACAAAAAGAAATTACATCTAAAAAGTAATTTTTTATATTTGGAGATGTATTTATGAAAAAGTTCTTAAGAAAAAAGTTATTTTTAGCAACCTCTCTTGTTTCCTTAGTTGCTCATTCATCCTCTGCAGTTCTGGCAATGGATGACGAATCAGACCTACCTATTATAACCTCTTCCTTAAGACCTGTTCTAGAGACTCAATCTGACATCAACAATGTTGTCAGTTCCACAACGAAAAGAGTTTATGCAAAAATTAATGCCAATTGGACCTATGTTCCTCCGGGAAAGGGGATGAAAATGTCTGCTGAATCGACAATGTGGGATCCTCTATGGATAGATGGCTTAACTTTTGTTGACGGAATGAAACAAGAAGCAAGAGTTCCTACTCTTGTTTTAAAAGCTTCTCCTGTGAATCTCATAGGCGCTCTTGAAGATTTAATTGCAAAGCCAGCTAGTGTAGAATGTAAAATTGCTCTTACAACCGCTAAAATTTTTTGTCTCAGAGAAATTCTGGGAGAAGAGCATTTTAATCTTTATACCACTTGCTTTTATAAGTTATTAGCAACGCGAGAAGATTGGACCGTAGAACAATTTTTCCATGAATTACCCTTACAATTTTTAACGACGGTAAAAGGTAAAGCCATTCCTGGATCAATCACTTATATTACTAATATTCTTATGTATGATGTCTTTAAACCTCACGGAAATGCGCAAGGTGAGAATGTATTTTGTACAGACCAAAATGAATATCTTGGTTTTGGCACAACTTATGGAATGGGTCCACAGCCTATAGAGACTCTTGAAGCTGAAGCCCTTCGTACATTCTGCACGGAAGAAGATCTTGAAGGGGATATCAATCAATTTAAAAGGGTAACTCAAAAATTTGATGCAAGTCCAGAGACATTTTTTCAGATGCGACGCATCACTCAAGATAAAATTGATTCTTATCAATTCTTTAATCTTGAAGAGATTAATAATTTTATGAAAACGCAGGAGATATACATATAGATCGAGTATATAGCGTTGGTCTTTGTTGTTTTAAAATTATTGACATTTAAATAATAATTAATTATCTAATATATTAACAACAAAATGATTTTATCATGAAGTACGTTTTTTATAGGATAAATTGATGAAAAATAAGTTTTTAAAAATGACCTTTATGGCATTGTGTTTAAGCACCAGCTCTGTTGTTCATGCAATGGATGAAGAAGGTGACGAGCAGTCAATACATTCTCCTGTTCTTTTAGCTGGAGAGTATGAGATTAGCAAAGCAAGGGGCCTACCAAAATACGGAGACATCACTATTCATCAATTTGATAACGATAGACTCGCCCTACAAGTTAAGCTTAGTCCTGAAACGCCTCACTCTGAAGAGGAGGAAGAAGATTATTTTCTACAGCCTTTACACAAACTTGGCGAAAGCAATTCGCCAGATAACCTCGTTGTATTATTCTGTAATGATGAGCCCTCTAGCTCGCAGGTAACAAAATATTACGGTAAAAAAACCGTGGATGATTGTAACATGGAGTTTGAATTTGAAGTGATAAACACTCCTAATCCGCTGAGAGCTCCCGGAGAAAAGGGCTTAGTGCTCTCAGTTGTCTTCTTCGATATGCCCCCTCCTCCCATTACAGACCCCTCTGAGGCTTACCTTAGGAATCTCGCGAAAGAGATGGGTTTGGTAGACCCCTATAAATTTACGCCCGGAATTCGATTTTGTCTTTTTAAAAAAGCGGACGATCAGCCCCCGGCACAAGGGCCTCATTTCCCCCAGAGTTTCAATGACGATGGTCTCGCAGGGGCCTAGAGAGGCGTAAAAAAATCCACGGACACACTCCACACCCTACAGACGCCCCGCGGATTTACCGCGGGGTCCCGGGAAACGAGCTGACGCTAATCACCCCAGAGAAATCAAACTAATTCGATTGTTTTGAATCCCAATGGCCACCTTGCCATCTTTTAAGGCAAGAGCAGCATTACCAAAGACCTCCCGGCGCCATCCTTCAAGGGCAGGAACATTGGGATCTGATGTACGAACGATGATCTCAAGATCCGTAGAAGTCGCAATGAGTTTTGCCGCAACGTTATATTTATCCGCCTTAACTTTCAGAAGAAGCTTAAGCATTTCAAGGAGAGCTGAGGATCCTGGAGGAGAAGCAACCTCTTTTTTAACTTGAGGACAATCTTCCAGAGGCAGGTTTATTCCTTTTTGAATCAGCGCTAAAAGCTCTTCTCCCCTATTCTTCTCACTCAAGAAGGCTGCCATCCCCCTCATACGACTGAGTTCATCACGCGTTTTGGGAGCCGCTGCGGCCAGCTCTAGCATCATTTCATCGCGCAAAATACGGCCCCGAGGCACATTACGCCTTTGAGCTGTAAACTCTCGCCAAGCGGCAATTTCTCGAAGAATGCCCAACATCCGCGGTTTGGGAGAACGAACTTTTATTCTCTTCCAAATGTTATAAGGATCAATCTCATAGGTTTTAGGATCCGTGAGAATGGCCAGTTCTTCTTCTAACCAGTGAAGGCGATCTTCCTTAACCAATTTACTATAAAGTTTTTCATAGATCACCCGCAAATGGGTAACATCTCCAAGGGCATAGTCCAGTTGCTTTTCTGTCAGTGGTCGTTGAGCCCAATGGGTATAACGGGAAGATTTATCTAGAGAAACCTTAGCATAGGATTGAACCAAAACGTCATAGCCCACTGACTCACCAAAACCACAGACCATAGCAGCTATTTGAGTGTCAAAAAGCTGAGCAGGAATTTGACCGGTCATGTGATAAAAAATTTCCACATCCTGGCGGCCGGAATGGACCACTTTGACCAAATGGGGATTTTGCAACAACTCAAAAAAAGGCATTAAATCTAATTCTTTAGAGAGGGGATCAATAATAAAAGCACCCTCAGAGAGTCCCAATTGAATGAGGCATAGCTGAGACCAATAGGTTGTTTCCCGAACAAACTCTGTATCAAGGGTGACAAAGGTCTCCTGAGCTGCCAGCTCACAAAGGTCTTTTAAATCAGATGTTTTTGTAATAATTTTCATCCATTCTCGTTATCATTGAAACCGAGTCTTGACAAGAGACTCAGAATACCTACCACTAAAGAAATATAATTTTCTAAGAAGAGAGAACCAATGTTAAACCCTTATCGTTCCCATACTTGCGGCGATTTACGCATTTCAAATACTAAAGAAACTGTCCGTCTTTCTGGTTGGGTCCACCGAAAACGAGATCATGGCCAATTACTTTTTATTGACTTAAGAGATCATTATGGCCTCACTCAATGCGTAATTGATGTGGATAATCCTCTCTTTAAAGTTGCTGAAGAGGTTAAGTTAGAAAGTGTCATTACTATCGTAGGCCGCGTCGTTCAAAGAATCGCTGATACGGTTAACCATCAGATGCCAACCGGGGAAATCGAAGTCGTTATCGATGAGATTAGTATTCAGTCAAAAGCTGATCTTCTCCCTCTCCAAGTGAATAGCAATGCAGAATTCCCCGAAGAAACTCGTCTGAAATATCGTTTTTTGGACTTAAGACGTGAGAAAATGCATGAGAATATTATTCTCCGAAGCAAAGTGATTTCTCGTCTGCGCCAAAAAATGATCGACCAAGGATTCCTTGAATTTCAAACGCCCATTTTAACAGCCAGTTCTCCAGAAGGGGCTCGAGATTACTTGGTGCCAAGCCGCCTCCATCCAGGGAAATTTTATGCTCTTCCCCAAGCCCCACAACAATTTAAGCAGCTATTGATGGTCGCAGGTTTTGATAAATATTTCCAAATCGCGCCTTGTTTCCGGGATGAGGATGCCCGTGCGGACCGTTCTCCTGGTGAATTTTATCAGCTCGACTTTGAAATGTCCTTCGTGACCCAAGAAGATGTTTTCATGGCGATTGAACCTGTTCTTCACGATGTTTTTGTTGAATTTGGTAAGGGAAAAACGGTTACTCCCCTTCCCTTCCCTCGCATCCCTTATGCAGAATCCATGATGAAATATGGCTCTGATAAACCCGATTTGCGAAATCCTCTCATTATTACTGATGTTACTGATGTTTTCAGGGGATCGAACTTTGGCCTTTTTGCGAATGCCATCGAACATGGATCCATTGTCAGGGCCATTCCTGCACCAAAAACTGCTGAGAACTCCCGTGGTTTCTTTGATAAAATGAATGAATGGGCTCGTGAACAAGGTGCTGGTGGCCTTGGCTACATTGTTATGGCCCCTGAAGGTCCAAAAGGCCCCATCGCCAAACACCTCGATGAAGAGCGCCTTAAAAAGTTACACTTTATCACAGGCGTTCAAGAAGGAGATTCCGTTTTCTTTGCCTGCGACAAACCCAAAGTTGCTGAAAAGCTTGCCGGCCTTGCCCGCACCCGTTTAGGAGAAGAGTTGAACCTGATTGACAAAAATGCTTTTAACTTCTGCTTTATCGTTGACTTTCCCATGTATGAATATAACGAAGACAAAGGAAAGATAGAATTCTCTCACAACCCTTTCTGTATGCCCCAAGGTGGTCTTGAGGCTTTGGAGACGAAGGATCCTCTTGATATTATTGCTTACCAATACGATATTGTTTGCAATGGACTGGAGCTCTGCAGTGGCGGCATAAGGAATCACCTTCCCGAAATTATGATTAAAGCCTTTACTCTCGCGGGATATGGTCATGAGCAAGTAGAACAGAAATTTTCCGGTATGTTAAATGCTTTTCGCTATGGTGCTCCTCCCCATGGGGGTGCGGCTCCGGGCATTGACCGAATCGTGATGCTTTTAGCTGATGAGCCTAACTTACGTGAAGTTGTGGCTTTCCCCATGACACAGCGCGCAGAAGACCTCCTTGTGGGGGCTCCTGCTGAGGCTACACCTGAGCAATTGAGAGAGCTTCATATGCGTCATATTTTACCCCCCACAAAAACACCAGGAGCATGATCTGAATAGTTTAAGATTTGACGTCCCGCGGCTTGACCGCGGGATCCATCCTTATGCAGCCCTAGACCCCGCGGTCAAGCCGCGGGGCGTCAAAAGGGAATATAGAGCATTCTGCCATGTTTATTGAACCAACTTATGAAAAAAATACCCTCTTTCGAGTCAGTCTGATTCTTCTCACCCTTATGATCCTTGGCATGGTCATCTTAGGAGGCCTGACGCGTCTTACCGGAGCCGGACTTTCTATTGTAGAATGGAAGCCCATCGTGGGAATTCTTCCTCCTTTCACCGCAAGTGAGTGGCTTCTAGAATTTTCCAAATATCAACAAAGTCCTGAATTTCAAAAAATCAACTTTTCCATGACCCTTGGGGATTTTCAAAACATCTTTTGGCTTGAATATATTCACCGCCTCTGGGGACGGCTTTTAGCTCTTGTCCTTCTTATCCCCACGTTTTTAATAATCTTTAAAAAACAATATCTCAATCTCTGGCCTTATCTTGCTCTCCTCTGGATTTTTGGTCTTTCTCAAGGCCTTATGGGATGGCTTATGGTCAAAAGTGGCCTTACTCACGATCCTCATGTGAGTCCCTATCGCTTGGCTGCTCACTTGCTTTTAGGTTTTGCTCTTTTTGGAATTTCTCTTTGGATGACATTCAAGCTATATCAACCTTCTCTTCAAATATTAAGACAAGGTTATTCAGAAAATGCTTATCAAAAACTGATGAAGCTTTGTCTCAGTTCTCTTCTACTTGTGCTTTTAACTGCTTTTATGGGCGCTTTGGTTGCAGGCCTTAAAGCTGGCCTTCTTTATAATACTTTCCCTTTGATGGGAAATGATTTAATCCCGCCTGAGATTTTTAGCCGTGAGCCTTGGTGGCAAGATGCCCTTGAAAATCCTGTAACTGTACAATTTTTCCATCGTCTCTTGGCTCTCATAACAGCCGCTTTTTGCTTTGGAATATGGGCATATCAACGAAATTGTCTTATCCCTTCTCGCCTTTCCTGGGCATTGGGAGCTGTTGCTTTAGCAGCTCTCCTTCAAGTTTCTTTGGGTATTATAACTCTTCTTTTGCTTGTTCCTATAGAAATAGCTGTTCTTCACCAAGGATTTGCTTTTATTTTATTTGGAAGTCTTCTCTTTGCTCTTTTTCTGATTTACACTCGTAAAAGTGATTTATAAGGATTTACATTTATGACCATTCCTTTTACGAAAATGCAAGCCTTGGGCAATGATTTTGTTCTGATTGAAGAAAGCTCTCTTAAAGCCCCCCTCACGACGAAACAGGTCCGTTTTCTAGCCGATAGGCGTCGGGGCATCGGTTGTGATCAACTTATTGTCTTTAAGGATTCCCCTCATGCGGATGCCACCATTGGCTTTTTCAACGCAGATGGCAGCACGGCTCAGGCATGTGGTAATGGGACCCGCTGCGTTGCTTATTATTTAGGCAAGGATCAAGGGACTATAAAAACTCCTTCCTTTCTTTCCCAATTTTGGAAAAAGAAAAATCAAATTACGATCTCTCTTAAAGATCCAACTTTCCAAGGCAGCCATCTCATAGGACACCGTATTAACGTTGGAAATCCTCATATGGTCATTTTTACGGATGACTTAGAGGAACATGATTTTGAGGAATTAGCTCTTTCCGTCCAACCTCCTCGCGGCGTTAATGTAGAATTGGCTCAAGTTATCTCTCCTAAAGCTATAAAAGCAAAAGTGTGGGAGCGCGGAACTGGTGTGACTCCAGCCTGTGGATCAGGGGCTTGCGCTGTGGGCATATTAGCTTTAAAATTGGGCTTTGTTGAAAAGGTACCTGTCTCTGTTGAAATGCCAGGAGGAACTTTAATCGTAAATTGGGGAGAAAAAAAACCTCTCCTTTTAACGGGCCCTGTTGAATTTTGTTATGAAGGAATTATTGACATTCCATGACCACTGAAGTTGTTACTTTTGGATGCCGCCTGAATGCTTATGAATCAGAAGTCATCAGAGAAAAAGCTCTCTCTGCTGGCCTCTCCAATGCGGCCATATTTAATACTTGTGCTGTAACTGCAGAAGCTGAGCGTCAAGCACGTCAAGCAATTCGCAAATACAGACGCGAAAACCCCGACACCAAAATCATTGTGACTGGTTGCAGCGCTCAAATTAGCCCCGAAACCTACGCCAAAATGCCAGAAGTGGATCAAATCCTTGGCAATCGTGAGAAAATGGAAGAAAAATATTTTCTCCCTCTTCCCGCCCATGAACGGATTATCGTGAATGACATTATGTCCGTCAAGGAAACAGCAGAACACTTAATCGCTGGTTTTGATGGAAAGGCACGGGCTTTTATTCAAGTTCAAAACGGCTGCAATCACCGCTGTACTTTTTGCACCATCCCCTACGGCCGAGGAAACAGTCGTAGTGTTCCCTTAGGCGTTATCGTGGATCAAACACGCCTTCTCCTTGAGAAGGGATTTAAGGAAATCGTTCTGACGGGCGTTGATATAACAGCCTATGGGGAGGACTTACCTGGCACCCCTACTTTAGGTCAAATTGTGAAGCGGCTTCTTGCTCACGTTCCCGAACTCCCGCGCCTTCGTCTGTCCTCTATTGATTCCGTTGAGGTAGATGAGGATCTCCTTCAAGTTTTTGAACGTGAGCCACGCCTTATGCCCCATCTTCATTTGAGTCTCCAAGCCGGAGATAATATGATTTTAAAGCGCATGAAGCGCCGCCATCTCCGCCAAGATGCCATTAATATGTGCCGTAAATTCCGCGCATTACGTCCCGATACCACCTTTGGTGCCGATATTATTGCTGGCTTTCCAACGGAAACAGAGGAGATGTTTGAGAATACTCTTCGTATCGTTGACGAATGTGATTTAACTTTTCTTCATGTGTTCCCTTACTCTCCGCGACGAGGCACACCGGCAGCTCGCATGCCTCAAGTCCCCAAGGAAATTCGAAAAGAACGGGCGGCGCGCCTCAGAAATGCTGGGCAAAAAAACCTTGAAAAAACACTGCAGTCCTTTGTTCATAAGGATATCAATGTGCTTTTTGAAAGCGAAACTCAAGGCCACAGTGAGCATTTCTTGAAGGTAGAGGCTACCTTGCCCCAAATCCCAGGGTCTCTTATGAAAGCTCGCATCTTGGAAGCAAAAGGAGATCATCTTATTGCTGAGGTGTTATCATGAGCAATTGGTTCTCTCGCCTTAAAGACGGTCTCAAAAAATCATCAACTCGCCTTTCAGAGGGGATCACAACCCTTGTTACCCACAAAAAACTGGACACAGAAACGCTGGAGGAACTTGAAGATCTTTTGATCACAAGTGACTTGGGCGTGGAATCCGCTCAAGAACTTATCAAGAAACTAAGCAAAAAAAAGTATAATCAGGACATTTCGATTGAAGAGGTGAAGACAAGCTTTGCTGAAGATATTGAAGCTATTCTTGCTCCCCATGCCATTCCTTTGGTACCTGAGGGGGGCTCAAAACCCTTTATTGTGTTGGTTCTCGGAGTCAATGGCTCGGGTAAAACCACTACTATCGGCAAATTGGCCAAACAATGGAAAGGCCAAGGCTATCAACTTTCTCTTGTGGCGGGAGATACTTTCCGCGCTGCAGCCATTGAACAGCTTGAAGTTTGGGCTCAGCGCGCGGATGTTCCCCTGGAAAAAGCGCCTTCAAAGGATGCCGCCGGCCTTGTGTATGATTCCCTTGAGAAAGCCAAAGCCCGCCATGATGATGTCGTGATCATTGATACGGCAGGGCGCCTCCAAAATAAAACGGAATTGATGGAAGAGCTTAAGAAAATCAGGCGGGTCATCCAAAAGGTTGATCCCTCAGCCCCCCATGCCACCCTTTTGGTTTTAGATGCCACTACGGGACAAAATGCTTTGAATCAAGTTCAGGTCTTCCGAGAAGTCGTGGATGTTTCAGGACTCATTGTGACAAAGCTGGATGGAACAGCAAAGGGAGGTGTTCTTGTTGCCATTAGCAAACAATTCGCCCTCCCCATTCATGCCGTGGGCGTGGGAGAGCACATTGATGATCTCCACAGCTTTTCCGCCAAAGATTTTGCAGTGAATTTACTGGGTGCTAAAGACCGTTTGTCGTAAGCCTACTTGAAAGCATTATTAATTAAAAATTAAATTTTATAAGTTATTATAATATTGTATATAATATTTTATTGGTTCTGTTATGAAGAAGAAATTATTGCTTACGGGTTTTGTTGTCTCTTTATTATTTCCATTTACTGCTTTTGCAGAAGAGAGAGTTTTAAAAGAAGAAGAGACAGAAGGAGGAAGCATTCGCCAGCCTGTATCTAGGAAGAATGCTTATTATCTAACAAATCCTAAAAACCCAGACCAAAAAATCCTACTCATAGGGAGTAATCATAGAACTCCCCTAACTTTTCTTGGCCCAAGTCTTTCTAAAGCAGCAAAACAAATGGACGTTTTTATAACTGAACTAACGAATAATGAACGGAGCTGGGATATATCGACAACTTTTAATATTATTAGTTCTAGACTTTTTAAGCAATATGACAATATGTCTTTAGAAAATGAAGGTTTTTTAAGTAAAGATTCTTATTTTAAAATGCTCGATACAGAGCAAGATTGGACTGACAATTTAGATATTGCAACTAAGCAATATTTGCATGAACTTGTCTCTCAATCGCCTTTAAAGATTTATGGGCTCTCAAAGATTCACCCCCGCCTACTGAATTTAGTACTCCAAGAAACTTTTAAGAAACTTAGTGAAAGAACTGGAATGGATTCCCAGTTAGACGCATATTACATGAGATCCAATAAACCCGTCCTAGGTTTAGAAACTCAGAAAGAACGGGAACAGTTAAGCGTTGGATATGATCTTTCTCCTTTTACATTCACTTTAATAGGCGAGAAAAGTTTAGTAGATTTAATTCATATAGCAAAAAAAGTACAAGCAAATAAAGCACCTACACGAAAAGAATTATTAGCTGTGCCTTCAATTTCAAACTATGTAAACGGCAGATCTGAAGAAAAAGTAACGAAGCTTGCAGAGGAGGGTTCTCCCGAATACATTCGATATGGAAAAAACAGAAATGAACTTTGGGCACCTAGAATTATAAAGTATCTTACACAATATTCAGATAAATCATTTACCATTATGGTGGGTAGCTTTCATTTATACGGACCCTTTGGCATCCTAGAACTTTTAAAAGAACAAAAGTTTGAAATAGAAAGATTTTAACCGTTACTCTTTTGCGAAAGAACTTGTGCCTCTCAGAGGCAGTATTCATTACTCTAGAGGACATTTGATAATTTGCCTACCAGGCTACATTTAATATAAGCTCACTTTTTTAAGAAATTAAGCTTTTTTGATAGGTCATTCATACCGTGGGCGTGGGAGAACACATTGATGACCTCCATAGCTTTTCCGCGAAAGATTTCGCGGTGAATTTACTGGATGCTAAAGACCGTTTTTCATAAATCACTTATTATTTAAGAGAAGAGGCTCCTCTGCTAGTGACTTCACTTTCATGTTTCGCCACAAGTTCCGAGAGCATTGGACGCAAAATTTCATAAGCCTCTTTTTGCCATACCCCTCCTTCGGATAACTGATCTTTAAATTCTTCCCTCCATTTTTGAGCAGGGAATTCAACACCATGAACAGCAGATTGTTGTACTAAATCATTATCAAGGAAGTTCATGATTGTCCTTACACTAAGCTGTAGAGGAGTTGTCTTAATTTCTAAAGGCCGAATGCCAAAATCAGGATTAGGATTGAAAATTAGCCTTTGTGATTCTTGATCAAAGCACCAACCAACTTCATTTAAACCTTGTGGAAGATATAAGCAAAGAAAATGAATGTCTGGCATTTCCCTTTTGAGATGGATTTCATAATAATGACGCATAAGGCGTAGAAAACTATTCAAGCTTCCTCCGGTTCCCAGCATATCAACGATATAAAATTTTTCTGTGATCTTATTCATCCCTTGTTGAGTCAAATAATCCTCATAAAATTTTAACTTTGAGGGAGTTACCATACATCGCTTTATGTTTTCTACTTTTTCTTGATAATGAGAAGCTTTACGCAAAGTCACTACGTCAGGCGTCCCAGAGAAACTAAGGTGAATGCTGTATTCCTCAAGAGAGAGCTCAGGGTATCTTTGTTTGCAGAGTTCTTCATAAGCGACTTGAGAGAGGCATGGGGTACGCCCGATAAAAACAACAGGAGCATTTCCTTCCCTAGAAAGAACATCTGCAATATGGTGTGCACTCAAAGCGATATCTTCAATGATCGTAAGATGCGCATCACTTTTTCTTCTAGAAAAGAAACCTCCAAAAGAAGTCTGTACAGGATGGAATTTACGATAATTTACTATTTCTTTTAAATCTAGCAGTCGCTGAGTTTGTGCTGATTTTTCCCCAAGGTAGAAGAAAGGATTATAAATTTCGCTTAAGGCCGTACCTTTCATAGTCTGTAAATACTCGCTTTTATCAAAAAAAAGTTGGCTCGGCTCTATTGAAGGTAAGGAATTACTCTCCTCTATAAGCTCAGGAAAATTAGTTGATAAAAAATCAATCCGATCTGTTGGCTGATCCTGATCTAAAAAGTTTAGGCTACGCCTAATTTCAGTGGCACTTGATTGAGAAGAGGATGGACCTTCTTCCATACTCCACGCGGGATTACTAAGTAGTAAAGCTAAAGCTGTACTTAATATAGCAAATGATAAACCAAATGATAAATCTTTATGTAGCGCCACTTCATACTCTTCAATATAAGAAATTTAATTTAATGACTTGTATTGCAAATATACAAATAATTGTCAATAATTTTTTAAATCTCTACAATTTTTATATTCTGACATTGTTATATAGCTTATTTTTTTAGAAATCGAGTTTTTTGATTAGCCATTGTAAATATTAAATAAAAAACCATCCGATATTATCGGGATAATCTTTATAGCTAGGTTTTTAAAATCCTAATTTTCTTTATTAGAAGAAGTCATAGGCACAGTGGCTTTGGAACGGAACCTAGCGTTAAGAGGGTCTTGTTGTATATCCTTTAGCATCAAATCTACATTTTTCTTTATTTCATCGGGAAACTTCTTATTTACATCAGAAATCACTCGATTAATCACTTGATTAAAGGCTTCTTTACATTCTGAACTATCGGGATTTTGTTTGCATGCTCCATTAAGCTGTGCAATATCCTCATCAGTAAAACCCTCTATAACAGGTGCCATAACTGTACCCATTGAAATTACCATCAATGCAGCAGTCTGACATTTCCAATACATAGGGCTAAATGTACTTTCTTCTCCACAATTCATTTGAGCAGATATTGAAAAAATATTAGATACTATCAAAAATACCATAACTATAAATGTCAAGATTGCATGTTTAATTTTCATTTTTGATGTCTTTTCAGTTATTTTATTTCTATTGATGACCTCCATAATAGTCTTTTTTTAGCATAAAATTGATCAAGGAAAAAGGGTAGGATTAAGCAAAAAGGCCGTCCGGTAATTATAAGACGGCCTTAAAGTTAGACTTTTAAACTTCAATCTTATTTTTTAGAGGTAGATTCAGTTGAAGTTTCGGTGGCGCTGCTCTTTGAAGAAGTCGTCGGAGCGGTGGTATCTTTGGAGGAAGTGCTCGCTTTGAGAGCCTCTTGTTTCATGTCATTGACTAAATCCTTTATATCTTCCTTTATTTCATCAGGAAGTTTCTTATTAGCATCGTCAACCACTTTATTAATCACTTGATTAATGGCCGCTTTACATGCTGAACTATCGGGATTATCTTCACAAGCAGCATTGAGTTGTGCTGTATCATCATCAGAAACACTATTGGTAGCTGCTACAACTGTACACATTCCATACACAACCAATGCACCGGTCTGGCATTTCCAATACATAGTACTAAATGGACTTTCCCCTTGAGTACATTTATTTACAAAGGCACTCCTTACCTCTCCACAGCTCATTTCAGCAGATACTGGAGAAATAGCCGCTACTGTAGACAATGCCATAACTGTAGCTGTCAACATTGTATATTTGATTTTCATTTTTTATTTCCTTCCTGTTATTTTATCTTTATGGATGGTTTCCATAACACCTTTTTTACCATAAAATTAATCAAAGAAAAAGGGTGAGAAAGTTAACTGTACTCAACGGGAAACTAGCTCATCCTCAGGCACATGATCGATAAATAGTATTCCAGTGAGGGGTGGTCGATTTCATCTTGGGATGTGGCTTGGAAAATAAGTTCTTGGTATTCTAATTCCATGATCCCTAAAATCAACACGCTCCGCAAGACCATCAGATGGGTGCGATCCTTTGTAGTAGTATGGGCGAGATCTCGCCTCTTTTAATGCATTTCCAGCTTCTTCTTCTCTCCGTCTAGTTGCTTCTCTCTGTCTAGCTTCTTCTTCTCTGCGTTTAGCCGCTTCTTTTCTATGTTTTTCCTTATTAAAAGAAGATAGGAGAGCTGTATGTTTTTTTGCTTCTTGTTCTCGTTCTCGTTCTCGTTTGTCGATATTCGCGCGATGTAAGACGTTCATCATATTGTCACTTGGCCGCTGCGAATTATTCAACCAATAACTATACTGTTGTCCCTTCCAAGTGGCCTCAAATTCATTAAGATATTGATATTCTTCCCTTTGTTTTTCTAAATCCGCCTCTCTTTTTTTATCAAGTGCGTCTAAAAAATTTATGCGTTTTGTATATTCCTCTGAAGATTCTTCAACTGAGGATAAGAATGCATCATCGTATCCTTTATAATGGTAATCACCATGCAAATCCCTAATCAAACTCTGTGTTTGATTATCATCGATTGTCATTGATGAAAACCACAACTTAACGGCTTCAGTCTTTCTCATTCTTTGACCATTATAACGTACAATATCATAGTCCCCACTACCTTTTAGAAGACGCCAGTAAGGTTTTGATTGTGCTTGATGCTGGCTCTCCAACATACTTTCAGTATCAACTTCCATCATACCACCATCAACTTCTATCCAAACAGTGCCATTTCCGGAACCGTTGAGCCCCGTACGTACGTGACGTGAAGCACGAGAAGGACGAGATTGCCGTAAGGGAGAGACTTCTGTGGGGAATAGCCAATCAAAAAAGGAACACGCAGTTCCTGTTTCATTTAGAACTGTTGTTATTGTAAAAGCAAAGAAGAATAACTTTGAAATAAGACGAAATTTCTGAGGCATTTTATTTCCTATTTTATATTTTTTAAACAGAGGAAATCCTGCACTTAAATACATATAATAAATTTTTATTTTTTTATTTGAAATTAAAATGAAATATACAGTTTTTGAAAAATTTGTCAATAAAGAAACACGTTAATGTGGAGAAACTAAGATGAGAAAATCACAAAGTCCTTCTACTCAACGTGAAACCAACTCATCCTCTGGCACATGATCGATAAACAGCACGCCATTGAGGTGATCAATTTCATGTTGAATCAGGCGTGCAAGAAAGCCTTTGGCCCTTCCGGTCACCTTTTCTCCCTCAGGGGTCCAAGCTTCATAAGTGATTTCCGTAAAACGAGGCACCTCTCCTGCAAGACCATCCACTGAAAAGCAAGCTTCCCAATCGGTGGTCTTTTTCTTTGAAACGGGCTTAAAGGATGGATTAATCCAAATAGATTTAGGGAGCATGTCAGTAAAATCATCTCGATACTTCTTCAGCTCCTCATCATCGGCCGCTAAAATAATAATCCGCTTGCTATAGCCAATTTGAGGAGCAGCCAGTCCCCCACAATTTTCTTCTCCATCAAATTTTTTTTCTAGTTGGCGAATGATTTCTCTGTTTTCCTCATCAAGAGGAAAACTAATTGGCGGTGTGGGGGTGCGCAAGACCTCCTTGTTCAGAGACGAAGGATCATTAATAACAACATAAGGTGGCAGTTTATCTTTAAATAATTGAATCATTTGTCTTTGCTCCTCACACTTAAAACATAGTGAAGCGTCTCTTCGAAAAGTAATCAAGGATTTTTTTACCTATTTCAGGTAAACTCCTCAAAAATGGAGACAACAGGCATGGAATCACTTTTACCTTGGATAGGCATTCTTACACTTATCCTGCTTTTTTTAATTTTGGATCTGGGAGTTTTTAACAAAGTTCCCCACAAAATTTCTATGCATGAAGCCTTGGGCATGAGCACGGCCTGGGTTGCCCTTGCTCTTTGTTTCAACCTTGGTATCTGGTATTGGAAGGGGGGAGAGCCTGCTTTAGCCTTTTTTACAGGCTATTTGCTCGAAAAACTCCTGAGCCTTGATAATATGTTCGTGTTTCTCATTATCTTTAATTTCTTTAACATTATTCCTCGCCATCAACACCGCATTCTTTTCTGGGGAATCTTGGGAGCCATTATTTTCCGCCTGCTTCTGATTCTGTTGGGCATTAAATTAATTCAAACCTTTGACTGGATCTTATATTTTTTCGGCGCTCTTTTGCTTTATTCAAGCTATAAAATTTTTCGTGAACGAAACAAACCAGCCGAAATAGAGACAAATGCCATCATTATCTGGGCAAAAAAGTGGATTCCTCTAAGGGATAATTATAAAGGGCGCCGTTTTTTCCTATTTCGTGAGGGGAAGTGGGTTGCAACCCCTGCCCTACTGGTTCTTTTTACCATTGAAGTCAGCGATATTGTTTTTGCTATTGATTCTATTCCCGCCATTTTTGCAATCACTCTCGACCCTTTCATCGTCTTTACATCAAATATCTTCGCCATTCTTGGTCTCAGGTCTCTTTATTTTTTAATAGCGCATATTCTTCCGCGCTTTTATTATCTTCAACATGCTCTTGCCGCTATCCTTGGTTTTATAGGTATAAAATTGCTTTTAACCCATTCCTTCAAAATCCCTTTATGGGGATCACTTTCTTTTATTGGAGTCACTCTTTTCGTTGCAATTATTGCTTCTGTAAAACGAGCAAAAATTAATCTTCATTAAGATTTTCTTTTCAGAAGTTAAAATTTATGATTTAATTTATAAAAAAAAGGGAGAAAAACTATCATGACTTACTTATTTCATCAAACTCTTGCCATTTGCTATATTGCATTAATAGCCAGTTCAGCTCTTTATATTTGGGCAGCTCGAAATGAAGGTTCTGGAGCCCTTTTTGCAAAATATGCTTCAGTTATTATTTATATTCTAACCCTTCTCTCAATTTTTCATATTCTCTTTAATAGTAGCCGCCACTGGGATGGGCAAACTTTTGCAGAACCCTGGGAAGTTACAGTAACCTCTCCTGTTACTCAAAAGTAGGATTTTCTAAACTCTCCTATAAGAGGTATATAGGTGTTCACTTTTAAATTTTTAAAACAATTTATTAAGTATGGAACATTAACTTTAATCGATAGCAAGGGAAAGAGTTTCACTTTTGTTGGAACCCATTCCCCCAAACTAACCATTCGTCTTCATAGCAAATCTATTGAACATAGACTTTTCTTAACGCCTATGCTGGCTTTGGGCGAAGGATATATGGACGGTGATATTACCATTAAAGAAGGAGATATTTATCAGTTGCTCCTTTTTTGTGCTAAGAATGATAACTGCACTTCAGGTCTTTTAAAAACCCTGATCAGCCATCTTACGACTTTACGCAACTTCTACCATTGTTATAACCCGATCCATAAATCTCGAAAGAATGTGGTTCATCATTATGATCTATCAGAGAGCCTCTATCGCCTTTTTCTCGATGAGGACATGCAATATTCATGTGCTTATTTTACAACTCTCGAAGATGATTTAAAAACCGCCCAGATCAATAAAAAGCGTCACATTGCAGCTAAACTTCTCCTCAAACCAGGACAACGGGTTCTTGACATAGGCGCAGGTTGGGGAGGCCTTGCTATCACCCTTACCCAAGATGCTAATGTAGACGTAACCGGTCTTACCCTCTCAGAAGAACAGCACCGTGTGGCAACGGAAAGAGTTAAGCAAGCCGGGCTTGAAAAGCGCGTTCGTTTTCTTCTGCGCGACTACCGCCATGAAACGGGGAGCTATGACCGCATTGTTTCCGTTGGGATGTTTGAACATGTAGGCCTGAAACACTATCATGAGTTTTTCTCAAAAGTCTCCTCCCTGCTCGCAGTAGATGGAATTGCCCTTCTTCATTCTATCGGCTATTCAAAAGGTCCTGATATCCCTAATCCTTGGCTAAACAAATACATTTTTCCCGGCGGCTATGCCCCCGCCTTATCTGAAACCCTTGCCACAATTGAACCCTCTGATTTAACTGTGACGGATATTGAAATTTTTCATCACCACTATGCGGAAACCCTCCGCCATTGGCGCGAAAAGTGTGCGCAAAGGCAGCAGACCATTATTGGCTCATGGGGCGAGCGCTTCTATCGCATGTGGGAGTTTTATCTTGCCTCCTGCGAAGCAGCCTTTCGAGTCCGCGGGTTTATGGTTTTTCAAATCCAAATGTTTAAAAATCCAGAAACGGCTCCCCTCACTCGCAATTACATTCAGGAAGAAGAGGAAAAAAAGCTTCTGCCTGATGCTATCTTGCAAAATAACAACGCAAAAAAAGCAGGGGTTAGTAGATAGTCTTCTGCTAAAAAGGCTAGCTATAGATGCAATATTTTTAGGAGTTGTACTCCTGAAATTCGTCAAATTTCAGGAGTAGAGTTCCGACTTTGATGCCACTTTTGCTAAAATTGAAAAATAAATGTGCCTTTAATCACACCATATCTCCTTTATCAGGAAGAAAGCCCCCAACTTGAGCTTCCCAGAGAGTTTTATAGAGCCCCTCTTTCTTAACTAAGGCTGCGTGATCTCCATCTTCAACAATTTTTCCTTGATCGAAAACCAAAAGCCGATCCATATCCAAAAGAGTTGAAAGTCTGTGCGCTACAACAATTGTTGTTCTGCCTTCCATAAGGTGAGACAAACTTTCTTGAATAAGCGCTTCTGTTACAGAGTCTAAAGCGCTTGTCGCCTCGTCTAAAATAAGGATGGGGGCATCTTTCAAAATAGCCCGCGCAATCGCAATTCGTTGCCTCTGACCACCTGAAAGCTTTACTCCTCGCTCTCCCACTAAGGTACGGTAGCCTTCGGAAAGCGCCATAATAAACTCATGAGCATGAGCACGTTGAGCTGCCACGATCACTTCCTCATCGGTGGCCTCCGGACGTCCATAGCGAATGTTTTCCAGGATGGTGCGATGAAACAATGTCGGGTCCTGAGGAATCAAGGCGATTGATTTACGCAAACTATCTTGAGTTACCTTAGAAATATCCTGACCATCGATCAAGATTTGTCCTGAACTAATATCAAAAAGCCGCAGGATAAGGTTAACGAAGGTCGACTTTCCGCTTCCTGAAAACCCAACAAGACCAATCTTTTGACCTGGCTGAATTGAAACAGACTTATTTGTAAAAAGAGCCGCACTTTTTCCATATTGGAAATGAACTTTCTGAAACTGAATTTTTCCCTCTTTTACAGAAATATCCTGTGCGTCAGGAGCATCCACAAGGCTTACAGGAACTTGCAGAAGAGTCAGTGCTTGGCGGCAAATGCCAATTTCTTTAAAGGCATTTGGCAATTCAATACTTGCCCACCACAAGGCCATGATAATGTTCCAAGTGGTGTTGAAGATAAGCACGATGTCTCCCACCGTAATTAAATGATGACGCCAGCACCAATAAGCATAACCATTCAAGGCAAGACCTGGACCAAAGAACGTCAAAATAGACAGAATCACGCGTACCTTTTCAATATAGATAATTTGCCGTTGATTTTGACTCTTTTCCTGAGTTTGAAGGGTAGAAACGTATTTTAACTCGTAAGGTTTGTTGGCGAAAATCTTAACAGCAAAATAGTTGGTCAGACTATCTACAATGCGGCCATTCAAGCGACTTCTGGTTTCCGAGTGCACATGAGATAAGTGAGAGCAGCGCGCCGAATACGCGATTCCTACTCCTATATGAATCAACGCCCAGCCAATCAGAAGAGAGGCAAAGAAAGGATTGAGCTGATAGAAAATGAAGCTTGCGATAACAACGCCTACAAAGGCAGGGATGAATAGCGTCAGAAATAGCTGAATAATATGATTTAAGTTATCAACCATGTCAGAAATCTTCGTCGAAATCTCGCCCGCAAAATGGGTTGAGAAATAGGCTTGAGATTGATTCAGCATATGAGAAAACATATACATCCGAACTTCTTTATCTAATTTGGGAAAAGCATAGCCCATAAGAACGCCACCACTTCGGAAAGCCAGTTCAACACCAACCCACAAGGCAATGGCCCCTAAAATCGGCCCCTTGAGCACAGTCCAAGCGTCCCCACGATCACCCACATAATTGCTAAAACCATCAATGATTTTTCCGAAAAGCAAAGGAAAGATGGTTTGGTCAATTGACCAAGCAAACCACAAAACTTGGATAAGCAAAAGTTTGATCCATTGTCGTTTCATGAAAAACAAGGCAAAGCCTAAAAGCGTCCTCGAAGGAACGGAATTTTGCGGCGTACGCATGATTAAATCCTATAAAGATGGCTGGGGATTGATGATAACGATGTTGCGATCGGTATTATACATTATACGAAAATTTTTCGTTTGACAAGGGACTTTTTGGAGAGTGTCTTTCTAGAAAGTTGAACTAATTTAAGCGATTCCTATTGAGATCGCCTCTGATGAAAGATTTCTTAGTTTTCATATGTGTCACTTGTGACAAAGATCACAAGCTCGGAGATTTGTATAAGCGCACTTCCATAAAATCGCTTCAAACACTTTCTTTTTTTATTTCAATTACATAATAATTTGAAGTTGATTTTTATTTTTGCAACAGTAGAATAAAAGTTCCAAAAAAATTAACAGGAGGATTTATGAAAAACAATATACGTTTTAAGGGAAAAATAATTTTAGCCACCATCTTTATTCAACTCCAAATTAATAACAGCTCTCAAGCAATATTTACGTTAGAAGATTTCGATTCTGTAAACCATGTAAGACATTATAACTCCCTTCCAGAAGTTGAGGATGCTGATGCAAATGTTAGGCAAATCCCTTCTGTACCACTATTTCTCCAACGAGCTGAGTCTCTTGTAGCACAATATAAGCTAGAGCCTTATGTAGGATTACGCCTTATACATAAACATTTTCCACTAAGCGATGGCCAATTAATGATAGAAGAATACCATGTTGTAGATGGTATTCCATCCTTGGTAACTTCTCCCCATGCCTTAGAAGAAACTATCATGGCTGCTATTCCTTCTAGTTGGATTTTTTCAAATAATTTAAAGCAAGATCCATATATTTTTGAAGCTTCCACAGACCCGGCTGTTAAGGAAGCCATTACAAAATTGAAGGAAAACCCTGAGTTTTTTGATGAAATGAGAAAACTACTAACGGAGTATGAATTACTTAGTTTTTTTTCAGTTGCTATTCTTCAAAGAACCTCTCTAATAGTACATGAAGGCCAATCATATTTGGAAGAATCTTATACTGACCCTAATGAGAGTATAATTCAAGTTTGTGATGATTCAAAAATTTCTCCAAATGCAATTACAACAACATGGTCATTTAAGGGGCCACGTGAAATGAAATGTACTCCTTCAGCTTATTGTTCACCAAGGATGCACGGGCATAAAATAATACGTAACCACTTGCGTCAGAAAGCTATTGGATAATTCAGAAATATAATGCTTGTAAACGCTCTACATAGTAAAAAATGTAGAGCGTTTGTTTTTAAAACAAAATTGAGAGGATTTAAGAATGAAATCAAATAAGACTATGAGCTTAAGTCTAGTATCGCTTATATTTATTTGGAACTTTTTTGCTACAGATTATGTACACGGGAAAGAAAGCTTACATTCTATTAAGAATGCTATTAATTCTTTGAGTTCAACAAATCCATTCATATTTTTTTATCCTCAAATTTCAGATAAAGAATTACGAGCGTTTAATACAATTAAAATAAGTAAAACGGATGAGTATAATAACTACGGTAATATCAATGTATTAGAAAATGAAGTTGAGAGCTTTATAAATACATTAGATCGAAAAAATAAGAATTATGCAAAAAAAGTTGCCCAATTTATCAAAAGGCTGGTAAAAGATGTTCTCAAAGCTTCTGGACAAGAGACAGCATGGATTGCAGTTCGAGCTTTTACTCCAACTCCGGAATATAATATTCCTCGCTGGCATACGGATGGATATTATTATAAACCATATGAACATCAGTATAAGTTTGTAGTAACCCTCAAAGGTCAGAGCACTTTATTTTATAAGCTTCCTTCTGATATGAGAACTCAATTTTTTCTCTTACAAGATGATTATAAGATACAAGATAATCATAAGAGAAAATCTCTTGCTAATATGCTTAATGAACCTTCAAGACGTTTTCAACCCAAGCTTGCTCAAATGGCTACTTATATAGTTGGTTCGGACAATTCTGCTATTCATTCAGAACCACCCATTTCAGAAGCCAGACTCTTTTTATCAATCCTCCCGGGAAGTAGGTCTCAAATTAAGGAATGGAAATCTAATCAATAATTAGGCTAATTTTAACAAGTATTATTTTTTACTTGCTATTATTTTTATTTTAAGTTATATTAATAATTAGGGCGGAGATTAAATTAGTTATGATGTTCGCCGCATCTCTCTTTTTTCTCCGTCCCTTTTCATGCCTCCGGAATTTGCGTTGCCACAAGTTTCCAGTTTGGATTTGAGCTATCAAGTGGCCTAGAAAAAGTCCAAATATCAGTCACTTCTGTAAAGCGGTCGGGATCCCCTTCTAAAACTTTTCCCTTAGAATTACGAGTTACCAAGCATTGCTCTGATACAAAACGAACTGTCACATATCCTACGCCCTTTTCTTCCCGCTGGGTTAAAATTTCAGAAGTTACGATACGTGCTATTTCAACTTCCAATGTTTTCTTTGCTTTTTTGCGTTTTTCAATTGCATCTTCAAAGGTTTCCAAAAGCGGCCCTTCTAAAAGCTTTTGAAGAACAAGAGTCTCTCCTAAAGCATAGGCTTGAACGATTTTACGAAAGGCCGTCTCAGCGCCTCGTAAAAATCGATCTTCGTCGATGTCTTTAGATGCATTTTGAGCTTCTGTCTCTTTTTCCGTAGATTTTGCCGAAAAAGACTGAGCCCGCACGGGAATAACATTATCATCTTCAGCCGAGCGCCTTTTGCGAATGGGCTTATCCTTTTCGTGGGTTCCCAAAATAACCCATAAACGGTACCCTAAAAAAGCCGCAAGGCCTGCCAGAAGAATAAGATCTAAAAAAGCCATAAAAAAACCTCAATTGTCCGTTTTTTCCTTTTATATAGGGATTTCTTGCTTTTGTCATTAAATCCTTTGTAATTGACGAATAGTCTTAAGGACTCCTATTCCTTCTTATTCCTTCATCTCATCGTGGGTTATAATTTTTGCCCCAGTTTTTTTCGCCTTGTACATAGCCTCATCTGCATTTGCGAGGAGGACATCAATATTATCAGTATCATCAGGGTAGAAACTTATCCCAATGCTAATTGAAATCTCAATTTTATGCCCTTCAATGATGAATGGCCTTTCAATAGCTTCAATAATGCGCTCAGCAAAATGAGAAGCTGATTGTTTATCATGAATATTCGTTAAAATAACTGTAAATTCGTCTCCCCCAATCCTTGCAATGGTATCTCCTTTACGAACAATTGAAGAGAGGCGCATTCCCACAAAATTAAGCAATTCATCCCCTACGTAATGTCCATACGTATCGTTGACAGACTTGAACTTATCAAGATCCATATAAAAAACTGCGACCAATTTACCAGTAGTTCTTTTCGTGTTTTCCGTACTTTGGCGTACCCGATCTAAGTAAAGATTTCGATTGGGGAGTTTTGTCAAAGGGTCAAAAAAAGCCAGGTGTAATTTTTTATCGATGTCCTCTTTTAAGAAAGTGATGTCAGAAAAAATGGCAATATAAAGAAACTCATTTTCATTCTCTTGAGGGACCTTAGAGATTGTTAAATATTCAGGATAAATTTCTCCAGACTTGCGACGATTCCATATCTCGCCTTCCCAAAAGCCTTGATTTATTATTTGCGCCCACATATTTTCATAGAACTTTTTATCATGCCGCCCTGAATGCAGCATCCCCGGATTATCCCCCTTTGCTTCCTCTTGAGAATACCCCGTAATCCTTGTAAAGGCTGAATTTGTATAAAGAATAGTAGATATCTTATCTGTAATGGTAACCCCATTATTAATGTAATCAAAAATAATTGGAGCTTGACTTAAATCAATAACGATAGATTTTTTCGAATTATTGTCTTCAGTCATTGTAGAACTACTTCTCATTGAGATAAATAATACTTGAAAAAACCTAAGAAATCGTTAACACCTAAGTGCCTCCAGAAGATAATAACTTACACCTGAGACCTAAGGCTTGCATTCTGAGAAAAGAGTGCTAATATATAAATTAAATTGCTACTGGATAACAGGAGTGGGTCGTGGCCCACTTTTTTTATTACATATCACATTGTGAGGAATATGAGCATAGAAAATCGTATACTTGAGATTATTACCCCTTCCCTTGAGGAAAAGGGATACCATCTTGTGCGCGTGCAACTTCAAGGCTCAAAGAGGAAAACGCTTCAAATTATGATTGAAAAATGCGACGAGAGCCAAATTACAGTCGATGACTGCGCCCTTGTGAGTCGCATCGCTTCTGTTTTATTGGACGTGAATGATCCCATTCACGAATCATATGTCTTGGAGGTAACTTCTCCTGGTTTAGATCGTCCACTTGTTATTAAAGAAGATTACAAAAGATTTGCTGGCTCAATGGCGAAAATTGAGTTAAAAATCCCCTATGAAGGAAGACAACGTTTTCATGGATTTCTTTTAGGGGTTGAGGGGGACTTAATAAAACTTGAACTTTCCCCCGAAAAGGAAGTTAGAGAATTTGCTTTTTCTGACATAAAAAAAGCAAAACTGGTTCCTGATTATGAATCAATAGGTTGAGGAAAAGATGACTGATATACATACAGGCCCTGGAAATCGAGAACTTTTACTAGTCGCTGAAACGGTGGCTCGCGAAAAGTCCATTGAAAAAGATCAAGTTTTAGAAGCTATGGAACAGGCCATCCAAAAAGCTGGTCGTTCCAAATATGGTTATGAACACGATATTCGCGCAAAAATTGACAGAAAGACAGGTGAAATAACTCTTGTACGCTGTCAAGAAGTGGTGGAAGAGCTTGAAAATCCTGCAACACAGCTCACTTTGGAAGAAGCACAGGCCATCGATCCCAACCTTAAGGTAGGTGACGTGATAACAGAGCCCCTCCCTCCCATTGATTTTGGACGTGTCGCTGCACAAACAGCCAAGCAAGTCATCTTTCAAAAAGTAAGAGACGCAGAAAGACACCGTCAATACGAAGAATATAAAGATCGCGTTGGTGAAGTTGTTAGCGGTATTGTCAAACGTGTTGAATTTGGCAATATTTTCATCGAACTTGGAAAGGCTGAAGCTCTTTTGCGTCGTGATGAAATGATTCCCCGAGAGAACATTCGGGTAGGAGATCGAGTTCGTGCTTACATTTATGATGTAAGAGAAGAGCCACGGGGCGCTCAAATTTTTGTCTCTCGGACACGTCCTGAGTTCATGGCTAAACTTTTCATGCAAGAAGTTCCAGAGATTTACGATGGAATCATTGAAATCAAAACCGTTGCTCGCGATCCAGGAAGCAGAGCTAAAATTGCCGTCACTTCCTCTGATCCTTCTATTGACCCTGTAGGATCTTGTGTAGGTATGCGAGGAAGCCGCGTTCAAGCTGTCGTTTCAGAACTTCAAGGAGAAAAAATTGATATTATCCCTTGGTCAGCAAATCCAGCAACATTTATCGTCAATGCTCTCGCCCCAGCAGAAGTGGCTAAAGTTGTTGTTGATGAAGCCAATCAACGTATTGATGTGGTCGTTCCTGATGAGCAATTAAGCCTTGCTATTGGACGACGCGGCCAAAATGTTCGCCTTGCCTCCATTCTTTCTGGATGGAAAATTGATATCCTAACAGAAGCTCAAGAATCAGAAAGACGTACGGAAGAAGTCAACCTTCGTTCAAAAACATTTGTGGAAGCATTGGATGTTGACGAAATGATTGCTCACCTTCTTATTGCTGAAGGGTTCGCAAAAATTGAAGAAGTTGCCTATATTGACCTTAAAGAGCTTTCTGCTATCGAAGGTTTTGATGCTGAACTAGCAACTGAACTGCAAAAGCGGGCGAAAACCTATCTTGAAACTCAAGAACGGCATTTGACAAAACGCATAAAGGAGCTCAAACTTGCTGAAGATTTGACATCTTTAGAAGTATTAGACTTAGAAACTCTTGTTGCCTTAGGCGAAAAGAATATCAAGACCCTTGATGATCTTGCTGATCTGGCTGGTGATGAGCTTCTTGAACTTCTCCCAGAAGCCCGTCTGACAGAAGAAAAAGCTCAAGAAATTATTATGGCTGCTCGTGCCCATTGGTTTGAAGCAGAGAAAGAATCAACTGAAAGTTAGTTACAATGACCGATAAAGACGCAACAAAAGGCACTGAAAAGCCACTTACTCTTTCACCAAAGACCCTCACTCTAAAAAAGGGAGCTGAAGGGGGACACGTGCGTCAAAGCTTTACTCATGGTCGCTCAAAAACGGTCACTGTCGAGGTCAAAAGAAAACGCGTCATTCTTCCAAATCAAGGTAATGGCAGCAAAAAAGGAGAGACTGAAGATAAAACCTTAGGAAGTTCAGGGTTAACACAGCAACAAATTCAAGAGCGCCTCAGTGCTTTACACGGTGCTATGCGTACCCAAGCTGAGGAATCTCTTCGTGCCCAGGAGGAAGCTTCAAAAAAGGCGGAACAGGCTAAATTTGAAGAAGAACAAACTAAACCTTCTGAGAAGGAAGTTGTTGAAGAAATCTCTACGGTTCCTCCCATAGAAGAGCCTGTACTTCCTACAGAGCCTCAACCTCGAAAAAAGACTGTTTATTCTTCTTATGAAGAGGAAGACGATTCTGTTCGACGGGGCAAAAGCGAGGCTAAAGTCAAGATTCCTGCTGTTAAAAGAATGGAGCCACGTCGCCGTGGAGGTAAACTTACGGTTGTTCAAGCTCTCCGTAGCGATGATGACCAACCAACGCGTAGCCTTGCATCTATGCGTCGCTTTCGTGAAAAGAGAAAATTAGCAGGTCTTGACGCTCCTAAACAAAAGGTTGTTCGTGAAGTTATTATCCCCGAAGTCATAACCGTTCAAGAATTGGCAAATCGTCTTGCTGAACGTGGTGCAGATGTTATTAAAGCTCTCATGAATATGGGAGTTATGGCTACAATTACCCAATCTATTGATGCGGACACAGCTGAACTCATTGCCACAGAATTCGGCCATCAAGTTAAGCGCGTTTCAGAAGCAGATATCGAAATGGGGCTGCATGTTACCGATGACGATATAACTCTTTTAAAACCACGAGCTCCAGTCGTTACAGTTATGGGTCATGTTGACCATGGAAAGACCTCCCTTCTAGATGCTTTGAGAAAAACTGATGTTGTTGCTGGAGAAGCAGGCGGAATTACTCAACATATTGGGGCATATCAAGTCACGATGAAATCGGGAGATAAAATTACCTTTATCGATACCCCAGGCCATGCAGCCTTCACGGAAATGCGAGCCCGAGGAGCCCATGTCACAGATATCGTTGTTCTTGTTGTTGCTGCCGATGATGGAGTTAAGGATCAAACAATAGAAGCTATACGTCATGCTAAAGCTGCAAAAGTTCCTATTATCATTGCTATCAATAAAATGGATAAGCCTGAAGCAAATCCTGAACATGTTCGAAATATGCTCATGCAGCATGAAATCTTTCTTGAAAAAGTGGGCGGCGATATTTTGGATGTGGAAGTTTCTGCAAAAACAGGCCTTAATCTTGATAAACTTGAAGAAACCATTCTCCTTCAGGCAGAAATTTTAGAACTCAAAGCCAACCCTAACAGAACTGCTGAGGGGACTGTAATTGAGTCTAAGTTAGAGCGTGGTCGTGGCGTTGTTTCCACTGTTCTTGTGCAGAAAGGAACTCTAAAAGTGGGAGATCTTTTCGTTGCAGGAGCTGAATACGGCAAAGTTCGTGCTCTTCTTGATGATCGAGGAAATCAAATTGACTCTGCGGGGCCATCCGTTCCCATTGAAGTCTTGGGATTTAATGGTGCCCCTATGGCTGGCGATGATTTTGTGGTTGTAGAAAACGAAAACCAAGCGCGTGAGATTTCTGAATTCCGGCAGCGCCGGGCGAGAGAGACAAAGTCGGCTCTTTCAGCTCGTGGTACCATGGAGCAAATGTTCTCAAAAATCACTGAAGAAGGTGAGATGCGTGAACTTCCTCTTATCATCAAATCCGATGTGCAAGGCTCTATGGAAGCCATTTGCGGGAGTTTGGCAAAACTTACTACAGATGAAGTTAAAGTTAATGTTCTCCATCAAGCCGTAGGTGAAATTACGGAAAGCGATGTGACGCTTGCAAAAGCCTCACAAGCGCTAATTATTGGATTTAATGTTCGTGCTAACCCCCAAGCTCGAGAAACAGCCCGTCGGGATGGCATTGACATTCGTTATTATTCAATTATTTACGACGTTGTCGATGACATTAAAGCCTCCCTTGAAGGATTACTGGCTCCCACCTTACGTGAAAAATATCTTGGAAAAGCAACTATTCGTAATATATTTACTATTTCAAAAGTAGGTAAGATTGCAGGCTGCATGATCACAGAAGGTATTGTGAAGCGTGGCGCTAAAGTTCGCCTCCTTCGCGACAATATTGTGATCCATGAAGGAAGCCTTAAAACCCTTAAACGTTTTAAGGACGAAGTTAAAGAAGTGCGCGAAGGCTATGAATGCGGTATGGCCTTTGAAAATTATAACGATATCAAAGAAAATGACACTATCGAATGCTTTGAGATTGAAGAAATTTCACGGAAACTCGATTAATGACAAAAAAGCAAGGGCCCACCCAACGCCAGTTGCGCGTTGGTGAAGAAATCCGTCATATTTTAGCCGAAACTCTTTCTCTCAGACACTCCGGTGATCCCCTTCTTGATCGCTCTTCCATTACGGTTACAGAGGTTCGAGTTAGTCCTGATCTGCAAAATGCGACGGTCTTTGTTATACCTTTAGGAGGCTTACATGTTCCTGAAATTCTTGCAGCTCTTAAGGATAAGTCAAAATATTTCAGAAAAGAAGTAGCTCACAAACTAAAAACTCGTGTTACCCCTCGCCTCTTCTTTCAAGCCGATCTTTCCTTTGATGAAGCCTCGCGCATTGAATCTCTTCTTAAGACTATAAAAACTAAAAATACTCCTCCAGAAGAGGACTAATTTGTTCCTACCATTCCGGAACAAATCAACTTCAGCATAAATTTACGATATTTTTTCACCATTTACGAAAGAAAGCTCTGGAAATCTACCCCCTTTTATATGTACAATTAAGTCCTTGTTAACACTTAATTTGGTAATTTATCTTGAATGAAACTTTAGATAACTTTTTAGGCGGCCGTATTAAACTTGTTCAACCGTCTGAAGGCTATAGAGCCGGTATTGATCCCATTTTTTTAGCAGCTTCTATTCATCCTAAACCCCAAGATCATATCCTTGATGTAGGTTCTGGCGGTGGAATTTCCTGTATTTCATTGGCTGTTCGTTGTCCTAATGCTCAAATTATAGGTCTCGAAGTTCAATCTAACCTCGTCGAGATGGCCCAAACTAATATTCGCGAAAATAATCTTGAAGATCGTGTAAAAATACTTAAAGGAGATCTTGAATCTCCCCCTCCCCTTATCACAGAGAATTTCTTTGACCACGTCATGACAAACCCTCCTTACTTTGAAGAAAAGCGTGTCAAAATATCCCCCGTGCTTGGACGCGCTCAAGCCAATACTGAAACCGTGGACTTAGGAACATGGATCAAGTGTTGCCTTAAGTTTCTTAAGCCAAAAGGCATTTTTACCATGATTCACCGAACTGAACGTCTTTCAGAAATTTGTGCTCACCTTGGCACAAAGGTAGGAGATCTTGTCATTTATCCCTTATGGCCTACGGCAAACAAGCCAGCTAGACGGGTCATTATTCAAGGACGTAAAAATACTGGTGGAGAACCTCGCCTCGCCCGAGGGCTTATTCTCCACGGAGAAATGGAAAAATATACGCCAGAAGCTGAAGCTGTCTTGCGTCATGCGGAATCAATCGTCCTTTAATTAATTTGAAGTTAACAGCTCTCTATCACCACAAAAGCTGTAGAATAAGGTGGTTCATCGGATAAGGAGACATGAAGCTCTTCCTTGGTTTGAAAAGGAAGCAGAGAGAGAAGTTTCTCCCGTGCTTTTCCGTGAAAATAAAGCCGCGGAGCTCCAGAAGAAGTACGCAAAGTCTCAATGTCCTGCCAGCCAATTCCCTCTCTCATCCCCGTCCCCAACGCTTTTACAGCTGCTTCTTTTGCCGCAAAGCGGTTGGCATATACCCGCAAAGGATGGGGACTTTTCTGAGCATAAGCTCGTTCCTTTTCCGTAAAAACCCTACGAAGAAAGTGTTCCCCAAAGTTTTCGATAAGCTTTTCAATTCGTCTTGCATCCACAAGGTCAACGCCTACCCCAATAATCATTTAACCTCTCTCAACAGACAGAACACGCTGTGACATACGCAAAGCGGCCATAATCGACATCAGATGATCTAAGTTACGGACGTCAAGATCAACGCTCATCTCATAAAATTCTGGTGTTCTATTATTAATTTTTAAGTGAATAATGTTGGCGTTTTCACGAGCCATTATGGCGGTAATGGCAGCAATGGTCCCTGGTTGGTGAATAACAACAAGAGAAATTCTCGCTACATGTTGAGCCTGCTCTGGTAACGTTGTTGTCCACCTTACATCTAGTAAACGTTCCGGTGTTTCTACAAATTGATCGAGGGTTTCACAATCAGAAGTATGAATCGTAACTCCCTTCCCCGTTGTTACAACGCCTAAGATGTTGTCTCCTGGTACAGGATGACAACACCCAGCATAATGAACAGCCATGCCTGGAATAAGCCCTTCAATGGTTAAAGACTCTTTCTTAGCTTTCTTATGAGGTAGCTCTTTAACAGAAGCCTTTTTAAGGGGCACCTGAGCCTTATGATGCGGATAAAGAATACGCAGCAAATCATTCGCTGATTTTAATCCTTCTCCTAAATAGGCATAGACATCTTCTATGGTTTTCACAGAAAAAGGCTCAAAGGCCGCTTCTAATGCTTTCTCATTAAACTCCAAGTGTTCTTGTTTTAAGACTCTTTGAATCAACGTTTTGCCCAAAATGACAAATTCCTGATGCCTTTGCTGGCGCATAAAGCGCCTGATACTAGAGCGTGCCTTACCGGTAACAACAATTTTCTCCCACGTTGGAGATGGATGTTGGGCTTTAGATGTAATAATTTCAACCTGATCCCCATTTTCAAGTTCCGTTCTAAGGGGCATCATCCGACCATTTATGCGTACACCACTACAATGATCGCCCACACTTGAATGAACTGCATAAGCGAAATCTATAGCTGTAGCCCCTCGCGGAAGAGTAATGAGGTCGCCCTTGGGAGAAAAACAAAAAACCTGATCATGAAACATCTCAAGCTTAGTATGCTCTAAAAACTCTTCCGGGCCTTCCGCAGTTTCTAATATATCTAAAAGACCACGCAACCAGCGATATTGATGACCATCATGGGAGACACCTTGCTTGTACTGCCAATGAGCTGCCACCCCCAAATCAGCCACCTCATCCATCTCTTTTGTACGAATTTGAATTTCACTACGATGCTGATCAGGGCCAATAACAGAGGTGTGAATGGATTGATAGTTATTTTGTTTAGGCGTACTGATATAATCTTTAAAACGGCCAGGAATAACAGAGTAGGTGCTATGAATCACTCCTAAAGCACGATAACAATCAGCAATGGAATCGACTAAAATCCTAAAGGCCATAATATCAGAGAGTTGTTCAAAGGTTATATTTTTTTGCTGCATTTTTCGCCAGATAGAGTAAGGCGTTTTTTCTCGACCCACCACAATGGCCTTAATCCCATTTTCTTCCAAAACCTCCTTTAACTCATTAATAATAGGAGATAAAAGATCGTCACCTTGCTCTCGCAAAAAATGAAGGCGAGAAACAATAGATTCATAAGCATCAGGGTGAAGGTGGGAAAAAGCAAGATTTTCTAATTCATTTTTAACTTGATGAAGACCAATGCGTTCAGCAAGAGGCACATAGATTTCCATTGTTTCTTGAGCAATACGGCGTCTCTTTTCTTCAGAAGCCACAAAATGAAGGGTTCGCATATTATGTAAACGGTCGGCAAGCTTTATGAGAAGAACGCGAATGTCTGAAGACATGGCCAGAAGAAGCTTTCGAAAATTCTCTGCTTGCTTAGCTTTATCCGATTGAAATTCAATTTGTGAGAGTTTTGTGACTCCATCGACAAGAAATGCTACTTCCTTCCCAAAAAGCCTTTCAATTTCTTCCAACGTTGCAATGGTATCTTCAACTGTATCATGAAGAAGAGCTGTCACAATAGTTGAGACATCTAGGCGCATTTCAACAAGAATGCCGGCAACTTCTAAAGGATGGGTAAAGTAAGGATCACCTGAAGCCCGCGTTTGAGTTCCATGAGCTTTCATTGCGAAAATATAGGCCCGGTTTAAAAGGTCTTCATCCGCAGTTGGATCATATGATTTTACAGCTTCTACAAGCTCATATTGACGAATCATGCAGGCTCAATTCATAAGAAAGGACATGAAAGCCTGAA
>JAIESK010000090.1 GCA_019746105.1 Alphaproteobacteria bacterium | reverse complement strand
TTAGTCTGTTTCAACTTTACCCGGACACTACTGCGCCTTCGCGGGGATGACAAACATTGAAAATTTGCAATTGGCTCTAGCGATAATGGTTTCATGGACTTTCAGGATGATCATCGGGAGTTGTTGAGTTTATCAATGTTACTATTTTTATTTTTAAGCCGCGGTATTATAGCCCCTATGCTGCCGCAAGAGAGTAACAATGAAAAATGGTGTGTCTGAAGAAACAAAAAAAGCAGAGACAACCTCTCTGCCCTCAAAAAAATACCAAGGAAAAATTTACTATTTTACTTTCTCATACTCTAGAGATATTGTTTCTCCATTGATTGTAACTTGACTAGAGTATTTGTTGTCACTCTCTTTCTTTATATTACTTGCCAATGCAGCAGTGATTTTTTCTAGCGATTTTGGAGTGAGGGCTACCTCAGCTTCGTCATTAAGGAGATATGTGCATCTAGTTCTACAATCTGACTTTTTGTATAGCGGTTCTTCAGCCTTCGTTGGCTCAAAACTGATGCTCATGAAGGCAACGATTATTAATGTTTGAAAAAGTTTTTTTGCATGTGAAGTCTCCTTTTTTTTTCGATCCAATTTTCTCTGTAAATAGTTAATATTCTGTCAATTTCTGACAAAGATCTTAGTACAGATTAATTAAAAAAATCCATTTGGGGGGCTAAAGCTCTCAGGTTCTGCTTTAGAGTATGTTCTTACAAGAAACTAACTTCATTTAAGGGATCTCGACTTTGGGGTAAAGACCACATGGTAATTTACATTTTTCCATATACTGTGGTTTAAATGATTTTGTGTAGTTGTCATAGAAGATCTCCTTTTATGCTTCGAGCGGGCGAAGTAGTTTAGGAGATCTTCAGCTTATGTAAAACATTTTGACTGCTCCAGCAGACCTGGAGGGTTAGCATCTGGGATAATTATGCTTCACTTCCAGAAAATTTAAAAACAACAGGTGTTAATTCTAAAGGATTTAATGTAAAGTGTGCTCTTTTTTCTCCATTTATTATTTCTTCTCTTGTAATAGTTGGACAAAAATCACATCCCTTTGGGAGGGTAAATGTAATCGTACCTGTGTCAACCCCACCATCGTCAATAGAATCTCTTGTGAACACATAAATTAGGTTGGTGTCTTTATGCCACCTTCCCTGGAAAGGGTAGAAGTTGCAGCCTCTCAACCTGCTCCTACGCAACGGCTCAAAAGAAAATTCTACTTCGCAATTTGGAATAGAAATAGTTTCTTTATCATAGTTTAAAGCGTTAATAATTCTTAATTTTTCACTTGTTGGAAGAAAAAGAGCATACTTATCTTCCTCGAGGAGTTTAGAACGAATTTCTTTCTTCTGTAATCTAATACTACCAGAAAGTTGATTTTCATCAATTACCATTGCAAATAAAGGATGGGTTGTAAAAATAGCCGTGGTAAGCGCTAGTAAAAAGAGTTGTTTTTTCATAATATAGATCCTTATAAAAAGCTTCAAAAAAATAAATAAAATATATCATTGATATAATTTCTGATATAATAGTTGTCTATAAAAAATCAACCTCTTGATCATTATTTTTTTGCAACAAATTAGATAATGTAATCACGAGATTTTGGCCCAATAATGATTTTACGGATTTTCAGGATGTTCATTTGGCGTTGCTGAGTCGATCAATGTTTCGATCTCTTTGTTGCTTTCCGTAGGTTTTTTTGGAGATACAGGTCTTAAGGTCGACAAATTTTTGACCGTATCCTCAAGGGAAGGAAGGCTGTTTTGAATCAGGTCTTTGGCATCCAAAGGGTTGATGGTGGGCTGAGTCAGATCTTGAGGCAAGTAATCGTGAGGGACGATTCTCTTGATTTCATCAGCGCCTTGCATAATCCAAGGTGTAAAGCGGGCTGAAAGAATAATTTCAGGAATTTGAGCAGGTGAATAATAAAGGCTTAGGAGGAGAAAAGCTACGCATATAAATATAACTCCGCGCATGAATCCAAAGACCAATCCCAAAGAACGATCTAAGCTCCCAAAAATGCTACCCTTTACACTTGAGGAAATTAACTTGCTAATAAGAATAAAAACAGCGAGGGAAAAAATGAATAGGATACCTGCAACCACAGCATCAGCAATCATAGGGCTGTGGATGTACTGACGCCCTAAGGGGCGAAAAAGGGGAAGCCCATAAAAGACAACGGCAAAGGCGCCAATCCATCCTGCAATGCCTAAAACTTCACGGGTAGCCCCGCGCAGGACGCCAATCAAAATAGAAAGACCAATGATGATCAGAATGACGAGATCAACGCTATTGAAAGCTGAAGATACCATCTTATCCTCCGTAAGCTCGCCGTTGTTTTGGTTTTACCTCTAAATAATGAGCAAGTTCCGAGATATGTGCAAGCGGAATCAAGGCCATTTCAGAAAATGAGTAGGGTTTAGCCGTTTTAGGAACAAAAGCGCTCTTAAAGCCCAACTTAAAGGCTTCCTTAAGACGGGCTTCTTGTTGGCTGATAGGGCGAATTTCTCCTGAAAGACCCACTTCTCCGAAAAAAATGGCATCATGGGGAAGGGGAGTGTTGGCCAGGGAAGAGAGGAGAGAAGCTGCAACAGCAAGGTCGGCTGCTGGCTCAGAAATCCGGAGGCCTCCCGCCACATTTAAGAACACATCCCTATTGCCGCAGGTAAGGCCACACCTTGTTTCAAGCACAGCTAAAATCATGGAAAGACGACCCGAATCCCATCCGACAACAGCGCGTCTCGGGGTTGCAAGGGAAGAAGGAGCGATCAGACTTTGAATTTCCACCAGAAGAGGACGGGTACCTTCAATGCCAGCAAAAACGCAGGATCCCGAGATATCTTCAGTCCGATGAGGGAGGAATAGGGCAGAGGGATTGGAGACTTCCTGCAGTCCTTTATCCGTCATTTCAAAAACACCAATTTCATCGGTGGGTCCAAAACGATTTTTCACAGAGCGAAGGATGCGGAAATGATGCCCCCGTTCCCCTTCAAAATAAAGAACCGTATCCACCATGTGCTCCAGCACGCGCGGGCCAGCAATAAGGCCTTCCTTAGTGACATGCCCTACAATAATGATAGCTACCCCATATTTTTTGGCAAAACGGATGAGCTCATGGGCGCTTGCGCGTACCTGGGAAACGCTGCCGGGAGCGGCATCCAGATGATCGACGAACATGGTTTGAATGGAATCGATAATGGCAACCACAGGGCCTTCCTGATGGAGGGATTTTAAAATGTCTCCAATATGGGTTGTTGTGGCAAGCTGGACAGGGGATTGAGATACTTGAAGGCGCCGTGCGCGGAGGCGGACTTGGTCGGCCGCTTCTTCGCCTGAGATATAAACACAGCTGGTTTTACCGCTGATGAGGGCTGCGACTTGGAGCAAAAGGGTCGATTTTCCGATGCCAGGGTCCCCACCTACCAATAAAACAGAACCAGGCACAAGGCCGCCTCCACACACGCGATCAAATTCGTTCATGCCCGATAAAAAACGGGGCAGGGGAGGAGAGCTATCCTCAAGGGATGTAAAGTCAATTTTTTGAGCTTTGAGAGTGGTTTTCTTTTGAAAAGAATCAACAGTGGCTTCTTCAATAAGTGTATTCCAGCCTTGACAGCCTTCACATTTCCCTGACCATTTGGGAAAACAACTCCCGCAAGATTGGCAAACATAGTGAGTTGCAGTTTTAGCCATTAGGCAACATGCCTTGCATCGGTTTCAAGTTGGATGGGACCTTTGGGTTGGCCGTGAATAAATTGTTGGACATAGGGATTATCGCAATTATCGATATCTTCAGCTTTGCCACACCAAATAATTTTACCGCCATAAAGCATGGCTATGCGATCGCCAATGCGCCGCGCACTACCCATGTCGTGGGTAATCGTGATAGCCGTTGCGCCTAATTCTTTGACGCAGTTGCGAATCAACTCATTGATGACGCTGCTGAAAATGGGATCCAGACCGGACGTGGGCTCATCAAAAAAGAGAACATGGGGCTGGGTCGCAATAGCACGAGCCAAGGCCACACGCCGTTGCATGCCTCCTGAAATTTCTGCGGGAGAGAGCTCGCCCACCTTTTCCGTAAGGCCCACGGCAGCTAATTTTTGAAGGGCAATTTCCTTGGCGCGTATGCGATCCATATGTTGGGCATTGATCAGACGAAAAGCCACGTTCTCCCAGACTTTCAAGCTGTCAAAAAGGGCTGAACCTTGGAACATTACGCCAATATCCTGAAGGCGTTCTTCATGTTGAAGAGAAGTTTCCTGGGTGATCTCCCGGCCGTCCATTTCAATGCTTCCTCTATCAATAGGAATCAAACCTAAAAGGCACTTAAGGAGAACCGACTTCCCTGTCCCTGAGCCTCCAATAATAACAAGGGATTCACCCGTAAAGACGTTTAAATCCACACCATCCAATACAAGTTTATCATCGAACCGTTTGTAAATGTCTTGAAGAACGAACTTTGATGTCATTTTTTTTGTCATTCCAAGCCTTTTTAAAAGAGAAGTGCCGTAAGAAAGTAGTTAGCCACTAAAATAAGAATAGAAGAAGAGACAACGGCATAGGTTGTGGCTCTCCCCACACCTTGCGCGCCGCCCTTTGAATTAAAACCATGATAACATCCCATAGAAGTGATGATGAATCCAAAAAAAGCGGCCTTGATGAGGCCAGAGGTGACGTCGCCCATTTGGATGAAGTCAAAGGTTTGCTTTGTATAAATCGCGGGATTAAAGCCCAGGCGATAGACGCTGACAATATAGCCGCCAAAAATACCAATAACATCAGCAATTAAGACAAGCAGAGGCAGCATGGTAACACCCGCAAGAAGGCGCGGGGCTATGAGGTACTTTTGCGGGTTCGTCGATAGAGTAATAAGGGCATCCAGTTGTTCTGTTACACGCATGGTTCCAATTTCTGCAGCCATGGCGCCACCAATACGGCCGGAAATCATCAACCCTGCCAAAACAGGGCCTAATTCTCGAGTCATGGAGAGAGCGACCACGCTGGCGATAGCTCCTTCAGCATTAAAGCGGGAAAAACCTGTATAGCTTTGAAGAGCTAAAACCATGCCTGTAAAAAAGGCTGTAAGCCCTACAACAGGGAGAGAGAGATACCCAATTTCCCAGAATTGGCGTAGCATTTGGCGAAAATAATAAGGGGGTTGCAGTCCTTGAACGAGGGAATTCGTCAAAAAGAGAGTCAGACGGCCGGTTGAAGCCAAAAATTCAATGAAGACGCGTCCAATGCTTGAAAGAGCCCAAACCATTATATGACCTTTTGTTCTTGTTGATTATTGAGGTAAAAACGTTCATAACGTGCACCTAGAAGGGTGAGGAGCTCCCATGGGATCGTTTCCGCTTTTTGCGCCAAATCATCGATTAAGAGATGATCGCCGAAAAGTTCAACCCAGTCTCCGCGCTGAACTTTACCACTGGGGATATCGGTGATATCTATTGTTAAGAGATCCATGGAAACCTTTCCGATAACGGGTGCTTTGACACCTGCAACATAAACCTCTCCCCGATTGCTAAGACTTCGTAAATATCCATCCGCATACCCTACACCGACGGTTGCAATTCGGGAAGCCCTAGATGCAATAAAGGTAGCATCATAACCCACAGAGTCTCCTCGTTCGATATCATTAATTTGCAAAATTTGGGCATAAGCCTTTACCACTGGTTTTAAGGAGACGTTTCCTTCAGGAACGGCGGTACGACAGCCGGTGAGTGCAAGACCTATTCGCACAATATCATAATGATATTTGGGACCTAAAAAAAAGCCTCCACTGTTTGCAAGGCTAGCAAGAGCAAAAGGAAAACGTTTACGAATGGCATCAAAATTATGACGTTGAGCTTCGTTCATGGGGTGTTCTGGCCGTTGATAGGGGCAAGCTAAATGGCTGAGAACACAAACGATTTCTGTGTGAGAAAATCGAGAAAGTTCAAGGTTTTTAAACTCGTTTTGAGACAGCCCTGTGCGGGCCATGCCTGTATCAAAATGAAGAGCGGCACGCCCGCCTTCTTTTTGAGTTTTTGCAAAGGTATTCCAATCATGGACTTGCTCTAAATCCCCTAAAACAGGAATAATATTATAGTGGGCGTAAACCTTTTCTTCCCCTTTTCTGAGGCCGTTTAGAACATAGATAAAAACATCTTTGGGAATATAACACTGCAGTTCAATGGCTTCAGCCAGATGAGCCGTAAAAAAATGGCGGCACCCTTCCTGATAGAGACGTATTGACGTTTCTTTGACTCCCATACCATAGGCGTTGGCCTTAAGGACGGCAGCACAGTGAGCTCCCTTTTTAAGCCCAGAACGAAGAGTCTGATAATTATGGGCCAGGGCATCAAGATCGATCGTCAATGCCAAAGAGATGGAGGGCATATGAGGGAAGGGAAGTTTAGCCATAATTTGCTGCAAGATAAGTTTGATCCGCAAGGTCAGAAAATTTGGTGAGCCTCCCTTCAAAGTGTAATTGGACGGTTCCAATAGGACCGTGTCTTTGTTTTGCAATGATCACTTCAGCAATATTGGCCACACTTCCCATAGCCTTTTCCCATTCTGCAATTTTGTCATCGCTTCCAGTGGGTTTTTTTCGGGACAGGTAATATTCCTCACGATAAACAAACATCACAACATCAGCATCTTGCTCAATGGATCCTGATTCACGCAGGTCAGCCAGTTGAGGGCGTTTATCATCCCGTTGCTCAACGGAACGAGAAAGCTGAGAGCACGCAATGACAGGAACATGAAGTTCTTTAGCAAGGGCTTTGAGATTACGCGTGATTTCTGAAAGCTCCAGAACGCGGTTTTCGGCGGCCCTTTTTCCTGGGCTGGAAAGAAGCTGGAGGTAATCAATAATAATCATTCCAAGACCTCCCTGTCGCTTAAGACGACGGGCCCGAGTTCGAAGGGCTGGGACGCTGAGACCGGGGGTGTCATCAATATAAAAGGGGAGGGAGTTAAGGCGATTTGAGACTTCTACAAGTTTGGGGAAGTCGGATTTTCCAATATCTCCTCGACGAATGAGGTCAGAGGAAAGACCTGATTCTTGACCTAAAATACGATTGGCAAGTTGTTCAGCCGACATTTCAAGGGAAAAGAAAGCAACAGCCCCCCCTTCATTTTTTTCTAGGGCGGTGCGAGCCGCATTAAAAGCAAAGTTGGTGGTAAGGGCTGTCTTTCCCATGGAAGGACGTCCCGCAACGATAATAAGGTCTGAAGGGTGAAATCCGCCGAGGCATTCATCTACCTTTTTAAAGCCTGTTGTGACCCCAACGACGTGACTATCTCTCTTGTAAGCTACCTCTGCGCTGACAAGAGCTTGTTTGAGAGCGGAAGAAAAAGTTTCAAGGCCGCGCTCCTGCTGACCCACGCTGGCCAGATCAAAGAGCTTTTTTTCTGCAATTTCGATTTGATCCGTTGCGGCAACATCAAGATCATAGGTGTGGGCATCATTAACGATTCCCTCACCCACATCAACAAGCTGTCGTCTTAGGTAAAAGTCATGAATTTTTCGGCCATAGTCTTCCGTATTGATAATAGAAACGACTGAGGCCGCCAGCTCAGCAAGATATTGGCCTCCTCCAACTTCCGCTAGAGCATTATCCCGGTCAAAATATTCTTTTAGGGTGATGGGATCCGCAATATGGTTGCGCATGATCAGTTGGCTTATAGCCTCATAAATACGTCCATGGGTGGGATCGGAGAAATGTTCAGGTCTTAAAAATTCAGCCACCCGCTCAAAGGCAAGGTTGTTGTGGAGAAGGGCACCTAGAAGGGCTTGCTCTGCTTCCACGCTATGGGGAGGTAGACGCTGAAGAGAATCCAGGGGCACGGAAGACTTTACCTTTTGTTCTAGAGCCGTGCCCATGCGACAATCCCCATGATTTACAATGAAAGTGGGTTAGATAACTGGTTAATTAGTCGATTTCTGTGTGTGCTGTCATTTGTTCTAAAGCTTTAGCTTGAGCCTTAGCCTCATCTTCTGACATAGCAACGTTAATAATGATGTCAACAGCAACTTCAGGGTGCAATTGAACTTTGGCTGCATGAACACCAATTGTTTTGATAGGGTGCATGATTTTAATGCTATGCCTTGTAACCTTATCGTTCTTTAAGGATTCTGTAATGTCCTTAGGCGTAACGGAACCATAAAGTTGTCCTCCTTCGCTGGCTTGGCGAATAAGAGTAACCATGGCACCTTTTAAAACCTTTGCGAGCTCTTCAGCTTCTTTAATATGATTGCTATTAAGCTTCTCAAGAGCTTCTTTTTCATGTTCAAAATGAGCAATATTTGCTTTGGTAGCTCTTAAGGCAACTTTTTTAGGGAGAAGGAAATTGCGTGCATAGCCAGGGCGAACCTTCACGATGTCTCCCATTTTTCCTAAGTTTTCGACGCGCTGTAAAAGAATTAATTCCATAATATGGTCCTCAAATGTATCAAATTGTCCCTTTTTCTAGCAACTTTAGAGCGAAGAGACAACACTTTGTTTAAATTTTAATTCTCTCCCTGTTTTCATAAATAACAACAGGGAGAGAGAAAAGTTCTAACTTCTTATATGATAGGTACGTTATTTGTTCGAGGAAACTTTTCTAAGTTTCTGGACCTGCTTTCGAAATTCCTCTTTTTTCTTGTCATCCAGTTTATTAAAACGCTCTTGAAGCTTTTGTACAAAACCAGGAGTATTAAGTAATCTGCCCAACTCTTCACTTGATTTTCCCAAAGCGTTACTTGCCCGTCTAAGTTTTTCGGTTGCTTTTCTGTCTTGATCGATGCTTTCTCCTAATGCATTGATTCCTCGTTTTAAAGCCTTGATTTCTTGTTTTAAAGCAGCAAATGAACGTTTGACTTCTTCATTTTCAAATATCGGTTCATCTGTTTTTTTTGCTATGGGAGTCTTTGCGGGTATTTGCTTTTTTTCAACTGGGAGAGGAGTCTGTACTCTGACAGGATTAGCAGTTTTTTCTTTTGATTTGGGAAGTGTTGCTGGTTTCTTTTGTGCAGTCGCTAAAGACGCTCTTCTTTTATTCGCAGGAGCATCTGTTCTCATTTGTGCAGTCGCTAAAGACGCTCTTCTTTTATTCGCAGGAACAGCTGTTCTCTTTTGCGCAGTCGTTAAAGGCGCTCTTCTTGTGCTTGCAGGAGCATCTGTTCTCTTTTGTGCAGTCGTTAAAGACGCTCTTCTTGTGTTCGTGGGAACAGCTGTTCTCTTTCGTGCAGCTAAGCTTCTTCTTAGATGAGATGATGGAGTGGCCTTTTGGGGGAGAGATTTTCGAGTCGTTTGAGAAGCACGAATAGGTCTTCGTTTTGCTGATACCCTACTTTTGGCATCATCATTTTCATACCTTGCGAAGGTTTCACCCGAGAAAGCTATGCTACTTATAATAATAAACATACAAAATTTTTTGAAACTCACTTTATATTCTCCTTAATAAAAATTAGTCTTTTAATCCTTGAAATATATTCCTAGTTTGTATCGAATGACAATAATTTTTTTCCTGAGCTCATTGAAAGCATCAAGCTAAAAAGTTGCTCATTCTTAAGTGTCGATCTTTTTAAGAAATCTAAGCCGCGGCCAATTTCTCAAGCTTATCAAGACCTTCAAGGCGGATCTCACGGATGTGAAGCGCTTTCAAGCTTTCCCGATGGCCTATGGTGATCAGGGTAGTTTCCGGTAGGCGTTCTTTCAAGAGGCGATAGAGATGGCCCTCTGATGTCTCATCCATGGCAGAAGTTGCTTCATCCATAACAAGCCAGCGGGGCTTAGTTATAAGAGCACGCGCAATAGCAATACGCTGTTGCTCACCTAAGGACAGGACTCGCGCCCAATCATTGACTTCATTCAAACGGTTTTCAAAGGCACTTAAATCCACAGCAGTCAAAGCTTTTAAAAGCTTGTCTTCCGTCACGTTGTTGCTGGGGTATTGTAAGATATCTTTGAGGGTTCCAAGCGGCATATAGGGCTTTTGAGGGAGGAAGAGGAACGAGGAAGTTGGAACTTTCACCGATCCCTTCCCGTAAGGCCACAGGCCTGCAATAACGCGCGCAAGAGTACTCTTGCCTACCCCAGTGGGGCCAGTGATCAGGGCATGTTCGCCCTTGTGAAAGGTTATATCCAGGTCTTGATGAAGTGGGGCTGCATGGGGCAGGGATATTTCAGAACAGGTCAGCTGAATTTTTTCCTCATCATGGGTCGTGTGTGCAAGAAGGGTAGGGGGAACGGTATCCAAACTCATCTTGAATTCCAAAAGTCGATTGGTTGTCGCACGCCAGCTAGCAATAGTTGCGAAATTCTCGACAATGAAAGAGAGAGAGTAGGTAACTTGATTAAAGGCAGTTAAGGTTTGGGAGACGTCACCTAAAGTCATGGCTTTGGTAAAATACCGTGGAGCTATGAGCAAAAAGGGAAATAAATGGCGAAATTGATCATAAAAAGAATACCATGAATTCATAATAATCATGCGATGTATGATTCTATAATAGTTTTCTAAAATATCACAAAAGCGGTTTTTAAGAATATTTTTTTCTTGATTCTCTCCTTTGTACAGAGCAATGCCTTCTACATTTTCCCGAAAGCGAACCAAACTATAACGATAGTTCGCTTCTCTTCTTTCGTTTTCATAATTAAGTCGAATAAGATTTCGACCAAAGTAAAAGCTTAAGAAACTGCTGATAGATGCATACAAGAGAGAAGCCCAACACATATAACCGGGAATGGAAAGGACATAGTTTCCCACGGGAAGTGAGAGAGTGCCGGACAAAGACCAAAGGATGCCAAGAAAGGAGCCAAGCATCACGATTTGTTGTAAGAGTCCTAAAGTCAGGCCAAGAGTATTGTCAATAAATCCACCTGTGTCTTCGGCGATACGTTGGTCCGGGTTATCGGTGCCATCCCCTTCTAGTTGAAGGCTATAGTAGCGCTTGTTCATCATCCAGTTATTGACAAAGTGCTCCGTCATCCATTTGCGCCAACGAATATCCAGACGTTGAAGGAGATACTTTTTGGATGTAAAGCAAGCAATGGCCAAACAAGCATAAAGACTTATTGTTCCTAAACAATATAAGAAGGTGTGAAGTTGAAATTCTTGGAGGGCGGTGAAAATTTCATTATTTAAGTAGCTGATGACAACAGAGATATAAATAAAAATCCCCATCAGAAAAAGGTGACCACCTAAAAGACAAAAAGCCATCCATTTATCTTCTGAGGTCCAATAAGGGCGGATAAGGTGGGTCCAAACTTGACGAAGAAAAGAAAGGTTCATTGCACTCATGACATCATCCTAAATTATTACTCTATACTCTATAGCAATATATAGTGATAAAAATAAAGAAAAAAATATTTTTTTTAAATAAAATATTTTAAATCTTTTGAATCCTTGAAAAAAGCTTCCCTTCTCTCTACATAAACGATAGAGTGCCCCCTTAATTTAAATAATCGAGTATTAATCATGAGTGCCATCCGAAATTTAGCCATTATCGCCCACGTTGACCACGGGAAAACTACCCTTGTTGATACCCTGTTCCGTCAAAGTGGTGTTTATCGAGACAACCAGCGCATTGCTGAACGGGCCATGGATAGTAATGAGCTGGAAAAGGAGCGGGGCATCACCATTTTGGCAAAATGTACCTCCATTGAGTGGGAAGGCAATCGTTTGAATATTGTTGACACCCCCGGCCACGCGGACTTTGGAGGAGAGGTTGAACGCATTCTTTCCATGGTGGATGGGGTTTTGGTGTTGGTGGATGCCTCCGAAGGCCCTATGCCCCAAACAAAATTCGTGACCGCCAAAGCCTTACGTTTAGGCCTCAAACCCATTGTAGTGATTAACAAAGCTGACAAGCCTGATGCGCGCCCTTATGAAGTGCATGAAGAAGTTTTTGACCTCTTCGCCGCCCTTGACGCCACCGATGAGCAGCTTGATTTCCCCACGATTTATGCCTCCGCGAAGGAAGGCTGGGCCATTGAAGGGCTTGAGGATGAGAAAAAGGATCTCACACCTCTTTTTAAGGCCATCATGAAAAATGTTCCTATTGCTGAAGGCGATGCTACAGCTCCTTTTTCTATGTTGGTGACAACCCTTGAGGCCGATCCTTATTTGGGTCGGATTTTAACGGGACGTATCCTCAGCGGAACGGCCCGGGTGAATATGCCTGTGAAAGCTTTAGATCGAGAAGGTAAACTTCTTGAACAAACGCGGTTGACAAAATTGCTTGCCTTCCGGGGACTCGAGCGCCTGCCTGTTGAAGTGGTGGAAGCGGGAGACATTGTCGCTGTGGCTGGCTTTGAAAAGACAACGGTTTCCGATACCATTTGTGCTCCAGAAGTGATGGAGCCCTTAAAAGCTCTGCCGATTGATCCTCCCACCCTTGCGATGAGCTTTTGTGTGAATGATTCTCCTTATGCCGGGAAGGAAGGAAAAAAAGTGACCTCCCGCATGATTCGCGACCGTTTGATGGCGGAAGCGGAAAGCAACGTTTCGATTAAGGTTTCCGAAACTCAAAACACGGATGCCTTTGAGGTCGCAGGAAGAGGAGAGCTCCAACTTGGCGTTCTCATTGAAACCATGCGCCGGGAAGGCTTTGAGCTTGCCATTGGCCGCCCCCGAGTTTTGTTTAAGACTGATGAGGAGACGGGGCAAACTTTAGAGCCGATGGAAGAAGTTCAAATCGATGTGGATGATGAATTTTCTGGCATTGTGGTTGAGAAAATGGGCCTTCGCAAAGCAGAGATGGTGGATATGCGTCCTTCCGGTGGTGGCAAAACCAGGATTACTTTCATCTCCCCCTCCCGCGGCCTGATTGGTTATCAAGGTGAATTTATGACCGATACCCGCGGCACAGGTATTATGAGCCGTATTTTCCATAGCTATGGCGCCTATAAGGGGCCCATTGGCGGACGCCGTAATGGGGTGCTGATTTCCAGTGATAAGGGACAATCGGTGGCCTATGCTCTGTGGAATCTGGAAGATCGGGGCGTTATGTTTATCAACGCAGGCACCCCAGTTTATGAGGGCATGATTATCGGGGAGCATACCCGGGATAACGATTTGATCGTCAATCCCTTAAAAGCCAAACAGCTCACAAACGTGCGTGCTTCTGGTAAGGATGAAGCCGTGCGTTTAACCCCACCGCGTATCATGTCCCTTGAACAAGCGATTGCTTATATTCAAGATGATGAGCTCGTTGAGGTCACTCCCCAATCCATCCGCTTGCGCAAAGCCATGCTGGATCCCAATGACCGTAAGAGAGCGAGTCGCGAGAAAGAAGGGATTTGAGCTAACCCTCTCCCCGATGTGTGAGAGGTCGCCCGCACAGCGGCGGGTGAGGGAGTTACACCCCGTGCTCTTAAGAGATGAATTTCCAATTACCTCCTTCATTAAAATATTGCATATTTCCCTAAATATGATACAACATATAAACCTAATAAACACTCAACACAAAAGCCGAAAATTGACGCATGTAAAGAAAAAATTAGAGTTGAAGTATGGCAAAACCGCAAGAAAAATTGGCTCAATCTTTGAAGGTATTAAAGGATCTTCAACAGAAAGAGAGAATAGTTCTCCGCACAACTGACCTTTCACGAACCCATCGCGAGCGATTATTAGCTAATGGATTTATTCGTGAAGTGATAAAAGGTTGGTACATCCCAACGCGCCCTGATGAAGGGGCAGGAGAGAGTACGGGGTGGTATTCCTCATTTTGGGAATTTTGCACGGCGTATTTAAATCATCGCTTTGGGGCAGCCTGGTGCCTTTCACCAGAACAATCATTGAATCTTCATTCTGGAAATAAAACAATTCCAAAACAAGTCCTTATTCGTGCCCCCAAAGCAAGCAATAAAGTTACCCTCCTTCTTTATGAAACAGCTGTTCTCGACGTTCGTGCAACACTTCCAGAAGCTAAAAACATAGAAATTCTTGGAGGAATGCGAGTTTTTTCTATACCTGCTGCTCTTGTTGCTTGTAGTCCCACTTACTTTCATCAATTTCCAGTGGAGGCACGGTCTGTTCTTACGAGTATAAAAGAGCCCTCTGCATTGTTAGAGATTCTTTTAGAAGGGGGACACAGTACAATTGCTGGGCGCCTTGCGGGCGCGTTCCATAGCATTGGAAGCGTAAAAATAGCAGAAGATATAGTCGCAATAATGCGCTCTGTAGGATATGATGTTCGTGAAGAAAATCCTTTTGCTAAGACTCTTCCTGAGTTTCCCTTGAGGAAGGAAACCTCTCCTTCCGTTACGCGTCTTTGCCTCATGTGGCAACAGATGAAACCTCTTGTTATAGAGAACTTTCCGAAGGGAGAGTCTAAGTCCTCCCTTTTAATGGAGACGCTTAAAAATGTGGAGGATGCTTATGTAAAAGATGCCTACAACTCTCTTTCAATCGAGGGGTACCGTGTGAGCCCTGAGCTTATTGAGCGGGTTTCAAAAGGGGATTGGAATCCTGATAAAAATGAAAGAGATGGAGAGCTAAGAAATGTTCTCGCAGCACGAGGGTATTGGCAAGCCTTTCAAGCCGTCAAAGAAAGCCTTAAAAAAGTTCTGAGAGGTCAAAATGCTGGGCTTGTTGCTGAGAATGACCATGGAACTTGGTATCGTGAGTTATTTTCCCCCAGCGTTGTTACTGGTATTCTTCGTCTCAGTCAATTAGCTGGCTATAGAGGTGACCAAGTCTTCATTAGGCGATCAAGGCATGTTCCTCCCCCTCGAGAAACAGTTCGTGAGCTGATGCCTGTGTTTTTTAATTTACTCAAAGAGGAAACTAATCCAGAAGTTCGAGTTGTTCTAGGCCACTTTTTCTTCGTTTATATTCACCCCTACATGGATGGGAATGGTCGTATGGCGCGGTTTCTTATGAATGTAATGCTTGTGGCGGGGGGATGGCCATGGGCTATCATTTCCATGGAAAATCGAATGACTTATTTTGAAGCTTTGGAAGAGGCCAGTGTTCATCAGAATATTGTTCCTTTTGCTCAATTTATAGGGAAATGCGTGACTACACCTGTTGAAAACGGGTTTGATCCCAATGACCGTAAGAGGGCGAGTTGCGAAAAAGAGGAGGTTTAAGCCGCGGGGCGTCAATGGTTACGTGTTTCTTTCTACTTTGCCTTTCGGATTGACAAAATAACAGTAGGAGATATAAATAGAATTGATTTAACTAAAATTGAAATTATTAAGTGTTAAATCAGTGTGTAACGAATATTAGGAGTTTAGTGAATGTTCAAAAAAAATTTATATTCTTTCTGTGCCCTTATTGCTTTGTCATGCAATGCTTATGCGATGGGAGACGACTTGTCTCCTACAGTAGAGGAAAAAGGCGGTCGCAGCGCCCTTAGAGCTTCTACGGCTTCACTGAGTATCGATGATCAAGAGCCAGCAGAGGCAAGTCAGTCCTCTCCAGCAAGTTCAACACCAAGTGCATTCTTTCCTAATAATGACGAGAAAGTTACTTTTACGTGGGCGGCTTTGGAGCAAGCAGGTAGCTTTCAAAATCCGAATCCAGATCCTCGAGCTAAAGCTCTTCGCGGTTTTCTTCACGAACTATTTTTCTCTAAGATGAATCCAGATGTTCGTTATGAACTTCCTATTTTACAAAGACAGCTTGATGGTAACATTTGGGATTTAATGAACGATCGAGAGCAAATACAAAAAGCAATAGAAGAAGCTAATGCATCTTCTCCCGCAGCTTCAGTACAAAATTCATTATTTTCTAATGATGATGAAAAGGTGACTTTCACATGGAGCGCTTTCGTGGACGCGGTTGAAAGAGGTGAATCTCGCGCCAAAAATTTGCATGATTTTTTAATGGAAAAATATCGGCATGATGGAATAAAATGGGATGAAAAGCCTTTTTATAAGATGCCCTTCTCCCAAAAGCAATTAGATGAAGACCTCTGGGCTATCTCCGAACCGTTTGAGATAAAACTAGACATTGCAGTAGGAACCATCCCAACAACAAGAGAGGCTATTACCAAGCTTGCAGCGGCAATAAGTAGTCCTATTAATGATACTCAGTCTCATAAAGGTAGGGAAATAGAGTTAAGACTTCAGGCTTTAAAAGCTGTGGATAAAATCAATGCTTTGAATCAAAAGATCACTTCAACAGAAGCTGAATATGAGTCATTTCGGGAAATTAGGATACAAGAGCTTGCCGCTAAGGAAGAAGCAGAAAGACACCTTACGGCTGAACTTGAATCATCTAGGGCTCAAACACTTGTCAAGGCAAAAGAAGCAGAAGAACTTGCTGCTAAACTTGCAGCTCAAGGGGAAGAACTTGAATCATCTAGGGCTCAAACAGCAGTTAAGGCACAAGAAGCAGAAGAACTTACTTCTCAACTTGCAGCGCTTAGAGCTGAATTCGAAGCACTTAAGGTTGAAAGCCTAGAGGCAACAAAAGCATTTGCGTCAGTTCTTGCAAAGAAAAGAGCTCAAGATCAACTCTTACAGAGCACCATTGATGACGTGAAAGAAACTCTTGCGGCAGCTGGTGAACGTTTAGCATCACTTTCGACTCAAGCTTCTGAATAAACTCTGTTTATATCAGTAATTAAAAATGTTTAGCCCCTTTCTCTTCGTGGAAAGGGGCTAAGTTTTTCACTTTCTCCGCTTCTTTTCCCTTTTCTTTGGAGAGTTTCCTTGAACGGGGGTGAGGGTAATCGTATTTGTTAGCGTATCTACATCTTTTAAAAGAACGACGAGAGGATCGCCCAAGGTATAAACGCGTCGATTGCGCCGGCCGATGAGGCGGTGTTTGCGTTCCTCAAAGATATAATAATCATCGTTGAGATAGGCGAGGGGAATCAGGCCATCAGCGCCGGAATGCTCGAGGGTCACAAAAAGGCCAAAGGAGGTTACTCCATTGATGCGGCCCTCAAAGGTCTCACCAACTTTGTCTTTTAGATAAATGGCTACATATCGCTCAAGAGCGGCGCGTTCGGCAGCAGAAGCCCTGCGCTCTGTTGCGGAGACTTGTTCGCCAATAACAATGAGATTTGCATCTTTAGGAAGACCATCGTCGCCAAGTTTAAGAGCTTCGATCAAACTGCGATGTACAATGATATCCGGATAACGCCGAATGGGCGATGTAAAATGGCTATATTTTTTCAAGCTGAGTCCAAAATGGCCAATGTTTTCCGAATGGTAAATGGCTTGCGCTTGAGTCCTTAAGGTCAGTTGACTCACAAGGGCTTGATGAGGAGTGCCGTGGGCGGCCCTTAAAAGATGAAGAAAGGCTTTGGGGGTGATGGCTTGGGATTTAGGAAAAGAAAAGCCCAGACCTTCCACAAGCTCGCGGAAGATGAAAAGTTTTGAAGGATCGGGCTCATCATGAATGCGATAGATACACGGGGCCTTAAGGGCCTCCAACTGCTGGGCAGCCGCTACATTGGCGAGAATCATGAACTCTTCAATGAGACGGTGGCTATCAAGCCTGGGGCGGGGATGAATATCTTCGATGTGCCCCTCTTCTCCTAAAATCACTTGGCGCTCTGGGAGTTCTAAATCAAGGGTACCACGAAACTCCCGGGCCTTTTTTAATAGGTCATAGGCCCCATAGAGTGGCTCAATGACGTTCTTAAGGAGAGGTTTTGTTTGAGCATCGGGATTTCCATCCCTTGCCAATTGAACTTGGGCGTAGGTAAGACGCTCAATAGATTGCATAATGCCGCGCACAAATTGATATTTTTTTAAGCGCCCCTTTGAATCGAGCCAGAGGTGAGCCGCAAAACAAGCCTTGTCTTCCTTGGGCCTTAAGGAACACAGATCATTAGAAAGGGCTTCTGGAAGCATGGGGACAACCCGATCAGGGAAATAAACCGAATTGCCGCGAAGATAGGCTTCTTTATCAAGGGCGCTGCCTGGCCTTACATAATGGGCCACATCCGCAATGGCCACCATCAGGTGCCACCCATCCTTTTCTTCTTGTGCCCAGACCGCATCATCAAAATCTCTGGCATCGTCCCCATCAATGGTGACAAAGGGAATGGAGCGCAAATCTTCGCGGCCCTCGAGAGAAAGAGTACGAACTTCTTCTGCTTCTTTGAGGACGGTTTCAGGAAATTCATGAGGGATGCCTTCTTGGTAAATGGAGATGAGGCTGATGGTGCGGGGATCATCCAGAGATCCTAGAACTTTAAGAATTTTAGCCTTTAAGGGACGTTGGTTTCGAAGCAATTCAGCCACCACGAGTTCTCCTTCTTTAGCTTCTTTGGGATCGGTGAGAAGGGCAATGTCATCTTGACGCTTGCGGTCTGATGGCTGGAAATAAAAAGCGCCACGGCTTTTAATAATAGCGCCCACCATGGTTTTAGGTTTTTCCTCAATACGTTTGAGAAGGCGCGCCATATAGTACCCATCCGGGTGGCGTTTGAGGCGCACCAAAAGCTTGTCACCGGCTTTAACCCGTGCCGTGCCACCTTCCCTTAAAATGATGGGGGGGAATTCACCGGTGTTTTCTGTCGGGGTTAAAAGAACTTCTCCCTCCACTGAAAGGGCAGGAGCCACTTCCACAAGGAGAACGGGCGGCAATGATTTTGAGGGGTGAACAGCGCGTTTATGGCCCCGTTGAATCAGGCCCGTCTCCCCCATTTTCTTGAGGGTTTCCTTGAGCCAAACCCGCTGCTGCCCCTTAAGGTTAAAGGCACGGGCAATTTCTCGTTTTCCAACCTTTTTATCCGATGATTGGATGAATTCAAGAATTTCTTCAGGAGTGGGAAGGCGTTTATCCTTTTTTGCCACGGCTTGCTTTTGCTTTCCTTGGAGGGGCATTTTTCTTGGCTTCAATGAGTTCGAGGGCTCGCGCCAGGTCAATGGTTAGGGGATCATCAGTCTTTTTAAGGGAGGCAAAGATTTTGCCCAATTTCACATAAGGACCAAAGCGGCCAATGGCAGCGGTAATGGTTTCTTTTGTCTCTGGATCAATGCCAACGGTTCGCGGAAGAGCGCCCAATCCAATGGCGTCTTCAAGGGTAATTTCATCGGGGTTCATGCCTGGAGTGAGAGAGGCCCGCTTTGGCTTTTCTTTCTTGGTGGTGGCCTCCCCCCACTGGATGTAAAACCCATAGGGGCCGCGTTTGACTTTGACACTAAGGCCCAAACTGGGATCGACGCCGAGGTCTCTTTCATAGGGTTCTTCTTGAGCTTGGTCAGCGCCTTCTTCACCTAGAACGAGGGGACGGGTGTATTTACATTCAGGATAATTGGAACAGCCAATGAAGGAGCCAAATTTGCTCAAGCGCAGACCCAGTTGACCTTTCTTACAACGGGGACAAAGGTGGGGATCCGTTTGATCCTCCGTGGGAGGAAAGAGGAATCCATCCAGGTCCTTTTGAAGTTGTTCCAAAACTTGTTGAATTTTGAGTTTTTGCGCTTCATCAATGGCACCATGGAAAGGCTTCCAGAATTTCTCTAATACATCTTTCCAGAAAAGATCTCCATTTGAGATTTCATCCAGCTGTTCTTCCAGTTGGGCGGTGAAGTCATATTCCACATAGGTCTTGAAGTAGTTCAACAAAAAGGCAGTGACTATGCGGCCCCGATCTTGAGGATAGAGAACCCGCTTTTCATTTCTTACATAATCCCGTTCTTGGAGAACTTGGATGGTACGTGCATAGGTCGACGGGCGCCCAATGCCCAACTCTTCCATTTTCTTCACAAGGCTTGCTTCCGAATAGCGGGGGGGTGGTTGAGTGAAATGCTGTTCAGGAAGAATGGCTTTTTTCTCCACATTTTCCTTTTCACGAAGAGGAGGAAGAATTTTGTTGTCGTCATCTTCACTTTGATCTTCATCAAGGCTTTCCCGATACAGAGTCAAGAAGCCATCAAAAGCAAGGATGGAGCCCGTTGCTCGCAGGACAATTTCCTTCTTAGGATCTGCAACATCGACACTGGTTTGGTCCAGCTCAGCGCTGGCCATTTGGGAGGCCATCATCCGCTTCCAAATGAGTTCATAGAGGCGTAGGAGATCATCCTCCAAGAATTTGGCTATATCCTTGGGATTGCGCTTAGCATCGGTGGGGCGAATGGCTTCATGGGCCTCTTGAGCATTCTTGGCTTTAGTTTTGTATTGGCGGGGACTTGCGGGAAGATATTTATCTCCAAAGGTTTTTTCAATCACGGTCCGACAGTTAGCAATGGCCGAGCCTTCTACTTGGGTGCTGTCCGTACGCATATAGGTAATGAGACCTACAGTTTCAGAGCCAATGGAGACACCCTCATAAAGCTTTTGAGCCAATTGCATGGTCTTGCGGGGGCTAAAGCCCAGCTTGCGGGAGGCTTCTTGTTGAAGAGTGGAGGTAATAAACGGTGGCCTTGGGTGACGCTGAACGCGCTTTTTCTCAATAGAGGCAATGTGAAAATCTTGAGCCTTAATTTTCTTTTCTGCGTCCCGCGCCAGGGCTTCTGTGCCAAGAGAAAATTTATCCAGTTTTTTCCCATCTAAATGGGTCAGGCGAGCCCTAAAGGTCTTTTTGTCTTCGGTTAAAAATTCAACTTCGAGGGTCCAATATTCTTGAGACTTAAAAGCTTCGATTTCAGTCTCTCGGTCAACAACGAGGCGCAGAGCGACTGACTGCACACGACCTGCGGAGCGACTTCCAGGGAGCTTTCTCCAGAGGATAGGCGAGAGGGTGAATCCGACGAGGTAATCAAGGCTCAGGCGCGCTAAATACGCCTCCACGAGTTGTTTATCGACCTCTCGAGGATGGGCGAGGGCTTCTGCAACCGTTTCCTTGGTGATGGCGTTAAAGGCAATACGCTCAGGAGTTATATTTTTTAAAACCCCTTTTTGTGCTAAGATTTCTTGAATGTGCCAGGAAATGGCTTCCCCTTCTCGATCAGGGTCGGTGGCGAGGTAGAGATGATCAGCTCCCTTTAGAGCTTTCGCAATGGCATCAATATGTTTTTTAGCACGGTCGTCTACTTGCCAGGTCATGGCAAAATCTTCATCAGGCTTTACAGAACCATCTTTTGAGACCAAGTCACGAACATGTCCATAGCTTGCGAGGACCGTATAATCCTTGCCTAAATATTTCTCAATGGTTTTTGCCTTTGAGGGGGATTCAACGACAACGACTTTCATATGCTTTTCCATTCCTCTTTGAGAGCGACCTTCCCACCAGGAAGGCGTTCAATGCGCCCTGCAATTTCCATTTCCAATAAGACAATCCATAGGTCCGATGGTGACAACTGACATTCTCGGATCAATTCGTCAATACTTATCGGAACAACACTTAAATTTTCGTTAACAATTTGTCGGCTCTTTTGTAAAGAGTTTGGTGATGAAGTGGATTTAATTTGAGAGATGCTCTCTTTAAATTCAAGAGGGGTATTAGGAGAAATTTCCCCCAAGATATCTTCAACGGTTTCAATAAGAATGGCGCCGTTTTTAATCAGATGATTACACCCACGTGCCCGCGGATCTAGAGGATGGCCAGGGATGGCAAATACCTCTCGTCCTTGCTCAAGGGCATTACGCGCTGTAATGAGAGAGGCGGATTTTAAGGCTGCTTCAACAATTAATAGAGCCCGGGAGAGGCCGGAAATGATGCGATTGCGACGTGGAAATAAGATGGATTGAGGTTGAACCCCAAAGGGGGATTCAGCTACCAAAAGGCCTTCTTCGGCGATTTGATGATAGAGAGACGCGTTTTCCGGAGGATAAATTTGGTCAATGCCTCCTGCAAGGACGGCAATTGTTCCCGTTTTAAGGCTTCCCTGGTGAGCAGCTCCATCAATGCCACGGGCAAGGCCAGAGGCAATCACCCAGCCTTCCTTTCCCAATTTCTCAGCAAAATTATGGGCCATTTTCTTTCCCATAGCTGAGGCATTGCGGGCACCTACGATGGCAAAGGTGGGCTCTTGTAGAAGATTCAGTTTGCCTTTGGCGGTTAAAAGAGGTGGAGCTGAGTCAATGTGACGAAGAAGGGGAGGATACAAAGGGCTATTGAAGGTAATGAGCTGAGCACCGAATGCGGCAAGAGACGCTAATTCCTTTTCAATTTCGGCTCTTGAAACAAGGCGTAAGGATCGCTTTAAGCCTCCTTGTGTTGCTAGTTCTGGGAGTGCTTTTAAAGCTTCCTCAGGCGTTCCATAACGCTCCATGAGGTGGTGAAAAGTGATCGGTCCCACGTTCTCACAGCGAGCCAGTTGTAGCCAACTTGTGAGATCATCATTTTCTTGTAGAAGGTGGGGAAGAGGTTGCGCCAATTTTCGTCTCTTTTCCTTTGAGTAAGCGTTGAATATTATGACGATGGGTCCAAAAAATAAGCACCGTCAAAATGAGACATGTCTCAATTAAATTAGTTGCCTCCATAAAATAGGCATAGACTGAACTTAAAAGAAAGGTTGTCAGTGATGCAACAGAAGAATAACGGGTTGTAAGTGCAAAGGTAATCCATGTACCAAGGCATGCCAAGGCTAAAATCCAGTTGAGAATTAACATAGCTCCAAAGGCGGTTGCGACTCCCTTGCCTCCACGGAACATGAGCCAAACAGACCAGATGTGCCCGACGACTGCCATAATGGCTGCGTATTGGGTGAAGAACGGCACAAAAATAAGGGCAAAAATAACAGCAAGGCTTCCTTTGAGCACATCAAAAAACAGAGTGAGAAGAGCCGCTCCCTTGTTGCCAAGGCGCAGCATGTTGGTAGCTCCAATGTTACCCGAGCCGATGGTGCGTGGGTCAGGGAGCTTGCATAACCAACTGACAAGGATACCTGAGGGGATAGAGCCTAAAAGATAGGCCACCATAAGAACGATTATTTCTGGAAAGGTATCAAGGGTGATCATAGAGGCCTTTTGTTTTTATCTATTGTTGGTATACTTTAATCGAAAAGCCAGAGAAGATGCTAGTCATTTTAGAACTATAATGACTGTATTGTTGAAAAGATCCTGAGCTCGCCCTACGGGCTCCTCAGAATGACAACTCTTTATATTTTGGTGAGTGTTTTTGTCATCCTGAGACCTTTCGCAAAGCGAAAGAGACTCAGGATCTTATGGATAATCATTAAGATGGATCCGCGGAAGGGCCGTGGAACCTCACTTAAATGGGAAAGGATGGAATGAGAAAAAGTATTATAGGGGCTGTGTTCGTTTTATGCCTTCTCCCTTTTTCTATAGAGGCGAAGGATGAAGAACCTCAGGGCTTTACAATTCCTCTTGAAGCCCGGGAAGAGAGTCCGAGCGTCCTCGATCGCCACCTCAAAGGAGAGTGGGGCTTTTCTAATGACTTTAGAGGCGATACATTCGGCGGTTGTTCGTCCTGTGGGGGGTAGGCTGTCAGTGTTGTCAGTTTGTCAGTTCGCCTTAGGATGAAAATTACTCCTCTCCGTTGTGGGTGAGGGGGCTTTTTTTTTTAACTGGCTTACTTGACAACCAGTTCGAAAATTCTTAAATAAAAAATATGATATGCAGTAAATTCACAAAAAGTGCTTTTCTTTATAAGCGATAACCCGCCTACTACTCTGTTTTTCAAAAAACTTTAATTCTGGTATTGAAAAGATCCTGAGTCCCTCTCGCTACACTCGAGGTCTCAGGATGACAAAATTTATTGTTAAAAACAAATAGTTGTCATCCTGAGGAGTCCCGCAGGGACGAGCTCAGGATCTTGCGAGACCATTATCGTGTGTCCATAATGAGGACGCGTAAAAATCTTTCTCAGCAAGGAGAACTTAGCTATGCAGATTACCTACAATGATTTCGAAAAAGTAAACATTCGCTCAGGCACGGTGGTGAAAGCCGAACCTTTTCCACGGGCCCAAAAACCTGCCTTTAAGGTGTGGGTTGACTTTGGCCCTGAGCTGGGGGTGCTTCAAACCTCGGCCCAAGTGACGGTCCATTACTCACCGGAAAGCTTAATTGGCCGCCAAGTTTTAGGCGCTGTTAACCTGGGGACTAAAAACATTGCAGGCTTTGAATCTCAATTTTTGCTGTTGGGATGTCCAGACAAGCAAGGCGCAATTTGTCTTGCCACCATTGATCCCCAAGTTGAAAATGGGCAGAAGCTGTTTTGATGGAGCTCTTTTAGCTCTCTTCTAACCTTCTAAACTTCTAAAGTTAAGATATAAGAGGCCCGGCTGTCTATTTTAGAACACTGGAATTTTGTAATTTGTTCTAATGACATATAGCCGGGCTCATTCCCCTAATTCATTCCTATCATCAGCACTTAGGGCGACTCCGGAACGCAACCCCTTGATTTTCTGACGAGGAAGGCCACTCCCTCTCGCCTCCATGTTGTCAAGATTAGCAAGATTTTCAAGGCCTTCAATGCTTTTGAGATTTTTAGAACCGTTAGCCCAAAAAGTATTGAGTTTTTTAAAAGATCCTTTGAAAATAACTTGTTCAAGGTGGGGGAGATTAGTCAGGTCTAGAAGCTGAAGAGAATCCATATTCTCTAAAGTTAACCTTCTGATAAGTGAACCTTTCAGATTGAATTCTGTTAATTTATTAAGATTTTTAAGGGTTACTTCCTCAAGATTTCTGGTACCTGCTAAATTCAGGAACCTCAGTTGCTCAAGGTTTTCAATATCAGCTTTATAAAGCGAAGAATTATTGAGATTTATGACTTGAACTTGACTCATTTGCTCCAAATGGACTTCCCCAAGTTGGGTTGTGCCTTTAAGTATAAGTTCGTTAAGCTGGGATAAATTTTCATGATCAAGACCTTCAATGGTTTTAACCGATGAACCTGTAAGGTCTATTTTTCTTACCTTTTCTAAATTATTCAGCTGTAATTTCTGGAGGTCTGTTGTGTTCTCCAGAGTGAGCTCATTCAGGTTTTTAAGACTCATAACGCTTAGTTCTCTCAATTTTTCAATATCCTTAAAATTGAGGTTACGTATTTTCGGAATGTTATTTAAGCTAACCTTCTCGATGTTTTTATGGAAATGTATGCTTGTTAATTCATGCATCTCTTCGAGATTTATGTGTTGAAATACACCATGAAACATAAGGGTTTTGATAGAAGGATTATTTTTGACTTCAAGAGGCGAATGACTTTGATCTGCAGGATCAACAAAACTCAAAAAGTGGAGATTTGGGAATTTTTCTCTTAAAAAGTCATTAAAGTTTTCCAAGGTCGGTGGCGACATGACAAGCCCAATGGTTGTAGAAGGAAAATCCTCAAGATTTAAATTTTTCGCTCCCACCATCGAAACTTTTAGAGGTGTCTTCAATGTCTCGAGCCCTTCAATTTTTGAAAGCGCAGAATCTTTTAATTGAAGAGACCGGAGGTTTTTAAGGCCCACAAGGGATAAAAATTTAAGATTTGGGGTGTCATCAAGATTAAGATTTTCTAGTTTTTTTAAGTGTTTCAACCCCCTAATCTCTTTAATTTGAGATTTTGATAAATTAAGAGTTTTAATTTTTTCGCTTAAAACATTTCGGAGTTCAGGAATTTCTAAAAAGGGAAGAATTAAGGGCGATGCTTTTTCAATGACAAAGGCATCATCCCAAGCCATGTCTGCTAAAACATGGCTGAGAGATCGCGTGATCTTTGAAAAATAAGAATGAGCCTTCAATTCCTCAAAGTTTTCACTGATTTTTTTAATAAAGGCAATTCGTGATTCGGCATCATTTATTTTTTGACTCAAGAGTTGAAAGAGGGGCGTATGGAGATGTTCCTTTGCAAGATTTTCGGGGGTTAATAACCAAAGCGCGTCTTCACTCTCATTTTGAGAATGAAATTTCATTTTTTGAGTCAGAATCTCGTTGAAATCCATGGCTTTTGTGGAGGCTAAGTTTTCTATTTGCCCTATTCCCATATGAATTACGCTTCCGTTATACAGAAAAGAAAACAAACCTTGGCTCTCAACTTGACCTTCCTTGAGAGGAGCGCTGACAGTAACTTTGAGGGTACCTGTAAGTTCACCCACTTCTTCTTTAGGCGTTAAAAACTCAACTTTATATTCTCGGTAAGGGTTAACTGTCTTGCATAGTTCAAGAAATGAGTTTTTGACCCATTCGGCTTTTTCGTTGAGATCACTAGATTGCGGGTAGGGAGTGAGCTTTAGATCAAACACTTTTTCAAATACACGAATCGCATTGATAAAGCCGGAGACGATATTATTTGTCCCAGTGCGATAAAGAATCTTATGAGGAGACCCATTCAGAGCATTTAGATCTCCTACAACCGTATTCCAGAGTGCTCTGAAATCGATATGCCCGTTGTTGGAATCATCGGGATTTTGCTTTTCATAGAATTTGAATAAGTTTCCAATATAAGGATTTTCTATTTCATCAAATCTCTCTTTTAACTTCTCCCATTGAAATGTTTTACTTTTGGGATCGTAAAGCAATAAATTTATTAAGTGGCGCAGGGCTGTTTCGCCACAATCAGAAAAAGTATCTTGCAAATCAAGGGTTCTAGTCTTGCGGTTGAAGGCATATGCCTTTTCAGCAGATACTGGAGTTTGGCCGGGTTTATAGGGTGTGGTTGTGGTCAAACTGTTTACATTAGCAAGAGCATAATAATCATCGTAATCCATCTGTTCTTTTTTTGCGATGATCTCAATCTCATCTTCCTCCAATTTCTCTAGTTTTTCGGGTAAATTAGATTTGTCAACGATGTCATCGTCGCAGTGCCTCATAAAAGTTAAAATATCGTCTTCTGTATTAAATTTCTCTGCGAGAAACGCAGTGATGATTTGCTCCGTAAAATGGTGAGGATAAATGGAATCGGGTTTTAACTCTTCTGCAATTGATCCTTGAATCGCATTTAAAATTGGTGTGATTCCATTCTTCCGTAAATCAGTTTTTTCTTTCTCTGTAGCTTTATCTTTACCCATGCTTTTAAAAAGGAGACCCGTAAGCTGATCGAGCTCTTTTTTCGAAAATAAATTCTTTTTAACTCCATTTTCTTCTGCCCAAGCATAATAGTCTTCCTCAGACTTCAAGTTGTTTTTCTTCATCTTGCCTTGCATTTGCTTGCGAAAAGTATCTTCTCTTTTGCGGACATTATTAGCAAAATTCATCAAAATCGAAACGGTTTCAGGAGACGTAACATTATTGCCAAAATTTGAGGGGGCTGATGTGGTTACCGCGAGAGCTCCTGAGGGTGAAGGGAATAAAAGCTTCGTCAAATTCCAAACGGGATCTTGAGAGGTGTCTTGAACATATTCTCTCCGTCCTTCTTTGTACCCATTTTCAAAGTCCCAATTAAATCGGATATCGTCGATAACACCGGACTCTAAAAGGACTTGGCCTAAGGTAGGAGAGTTATATTTTTTCCCCTCTTTAAAATGGCGTGTTACATTTTTAAAGTCACGAAATGAAAGCTTTGCCTTAGCTTCTTGCGTAAAAAAGAGACTGGAAAATAAGGAGAATGAATAAAGGAAAGTTTGAATATGTTTTTTCATAAAATAACACCAGAAAACATATATACAATATATACAATAATAATACCATAAAGAAAACTAACTAATGGTTAAAAGTTCTCTATTTTATAAGAAATGTGCTGCTGGACATCTTTCTCAAATCGCCGTATCATATAAGAAACAAGATAACACATATAATTAAATATAGGAGAGGTGGTTTCATGCAAACGCAAGTTACAGGAAAAAAGATTGAAGTCAGTGCAGCGCTGCGCAAGCAAGCTGAGGACAAGGTTCAAGACGTATGTAAAAAGTATGAGTTAAGTCCACTTGAAACATCCGTCACGTTTTCACGTAATGGACCCATGGTTCGCTGTGATGTGGAAATGCATTTAGGACGCGGGGTTTTTGTTAGGGCTTATTATGATACGGATGAAGCCTATGTTTGCCTGGAACAAGCCATGGAAACTTTTGAAAAGCGTCTGCGGCGCTATAAAAAGAAACTTATTGATCATACAAAAAAGCGAGATGTGGATTACAAAAAGGCAGCAGGTTATCAGTATGTGATCCATAGTGAAACCGATAAGGAATCAACGGAAGATCATCCTCTCATTATTGCAGAGACAAAAACAGACATTCCCAGTCTTACGGTAAGTGAGGCTGTGATGCATTTGGACCTTTCGGATTCCCAAGCCGTGCTCTTTAACAATGTGGCCCATGATCAACTGAATGTGGTTTACCGACGGGAAGATGGGAATATTGGCTGGATTTCTCCTTCGCAGAACGGGAAATCATAGGAAAAAAGCTATGAGCAAAACGATCGCTTTAATGATAGCGGTTTGTTGTGGAGGAGCTTCTTTTGCAACGACGAAAGATCTTTACATTCAAACAGATAGATTGCCGCCGGCTTCTGCAGAAGAGGTCGTGCCTCAACATCCTTTCTTTTCTGATCCTCCAGCCAATGAGGTGTTTGAAAGCGTTGAAGCTCAACAACATCAAATACAAAAACTGGAAGAGCGGGTGAAGCGTCTTGAAGCTGAGGTCGCGAGCTTGAAACAACCCTCTGCTAATACAAATAAATAGCCTTGTAGGGAATTGCAGACTTCGGAGCACTTGTCATCTGAAGAGATCCTGAGTTCGCCACATTGTGGCTCCTCAGGATGACATTGCTCTAATAAATACAAAGTGGTGTCATCCTGAGACCTTGAGCGTAGCGAAAGGGACTCAGGATTGCCTTTAAAGTTTCAAGATTCTGTGTTCCCCTCGTGTTACCCAGGGTCTCAGGATGGCACAATGGGAGATGTTTTTGTCAGTATTGTCAGTTGTGTCAGCTCCCCATAGGGGGAGTTTTTTAGTAATCACCATATCACCTAAGATGTCATCCCTCACAACTACTGGAATTTTGTAATTAACTTTAGTAATTAGGAAAAGGTCTCAAACTCTCTTCCTTTGCGCTCAAGGGCTTGAAAGCAAACTTCTAATTACTGATTTTTTCCCCCGCATTCTCGCTCAAAGTTTTCACGGATGAGGGTGCAGAGGTTTTCGTTCCGTAAGGCAAAAGCAAGAGCCGCGCCTAAGATGACATTGTCAGGGATATATTCGCCTTGAATTTGAGGGAGTGACGCTTCAAAAGATCCGTCTTGTTTAAGGACGATCGCTGCATCCCATTTGGTGAGGGTAAGGGTACTTGAGGGCATACACTTTTTATTTCCTTCTTTGCTTATCTTGCTCTTTTGCGTCAAGTTTATTTTTACCTTATATAGAGTCTATGAAGAGAGATCAAGTAGCTCGGAAAATTCAATCCATTCTCGTTTACTCATGCCACTTTCTTCTTGAGTAACCATTTGACCTTTAAGTAATTTTTTGACGGCTTCTAATCCATTTTTTGAAAGACGTGCCCCCTCTTTACGATATTGCATATAGGCTTCATAAGTGTAAGGAACCCAGCGTTCAAGAAGTTTCAACATCACATCTGCATAAACTCGAATTTCATATTGGGCATGAGAATCTGCCCGCAAGGTTAGGAAATGCATTAAGTTATGCAAATCAATTTTCCAGTACATTTGGGTGTAAAAATTAAGAGGCAAGTTCATGCGCGCCAACTCTCGCGCCAAACTTTCTTTTTTAGGATCCAAGACGTTGCCTTCCGCATCCTCATTCAACAGTTCTTCATAATGAGAATAACAGAGCTCAGCATCTTGTCGTAAAAGGTCTCGGACTTTTTGAGAATATTCGGAAGATAAAGTTTCGCCACGACCTTGTTTGTTGATGGAGGATTGGCTTGCCAGATGTTCTGTTGAGGGAATGTAAAATTCTTTGTCCAGGATAGAATAACGGGCAGAATATTCATTAACGTTGGCTGTGCGATGGCGAAGCCATTGGCGAGCCACAAAAAAGGGAAGTTTGATATGAAATTTAATCTCACACATCTCAAAAGGTGTTGTATGTGCATGACGTAGAAGATAGTGAATTAATCCCCGATCTTCTGTGCGTTTTTTCGTTCCTTTACCATAAGAAACGCGGGCAGCTTGCACAATGGCGTTGTCATTTCCCATGTAATCTATGACACGCACAAAACCGTGATCTAATACGGGAAAAGCTTCATAAAGCACCTCCTCAAGGCCTGAGGAAATATCTCGCTGTGTGGGCTCTGCTTGTGCTTTTAATTCCTGAATTTCCTGTTTTTGTGCTTGGGATAGTGCCATTTTTTACCTCTTTCTCTTTACAAGCAGTAGAACATTTGGCAGAGAGGCTCAAGAGGGAAAATGAGGTTTTTAGAAATGGTGGGCGCAGCTGGGATTGAACCAGCGACCCCTACGATGTCACCGTAGTGCTCTCCCGCTGAGCTATGCGCCCACTTCTAGGGGTTGTATACACAAGATCTTTTATGGACGCAAGTCTTTGAGGAATAGAAAATCCCCCCTTGTGCAAAAAGGGAAATTCCCTTAAACGTAAAAAGCGGTGTAAAGACCATTGTGTAACCCTAACATCGCGAGATCCTCATGAAACCTTTATCCAGTGAATCTATTTTTGCTCTTATGAAAGAGCGGGACGTATCTTTTATTGATTTTCGTTTTACTGATCCCCGTGGTGCTTGGCATCATATGACTTTTCATAAGGATGCGGTAGATAAGAGCGTTTTGGAAGATGGTATTATGTTTGATGGTTCTTCCATAGCGGGTTGGAAGGCGATTGATGATTCGGATATGCAGATGAAGCCTGACCTTTTAACAGCTGTGATGGATCCCTTTGCGGCTCAATCTACACTGGTGATAAGCTGCGATATCCTTGAACCTTTGACAGGGAAGTCTTACTCTCGTGATCCTCGGGGAGTGGCAAAGCGTGCTGAAGCTTATCTTCATGATCTAGGGTTTGCGGATACGGCTTATTTTGGTCCCGAAGCTGAGTTTTTCATCTTTGATGATGTGCGATATGACGTGGCGATGCAGCATAACTATTATTTTGTGGACTCCGATGAAGGGGATTACAATTCTGGAAAGGTTGACCCTCAAGGAAACCTGGCGCATCGGCCCGGTATTAAGGGAGGATATGTCCCTGTAAATCCCGTGGATCAACTTGTAGACATGAGAGCTGAGATGCTCTCCACGCTCAAAGAAATGGGAATTGAAGTTGAAAAACATCACCATGAAGTGGCGCCCAGCCAGCATGAACTCGGCTTTAAGTTTAGTACCCTTACCCGGACAGCGGATAACCTGCAAATTTATAAGTATGTCATCAAAAACGTGGCCCATATGTATGGTAAAACGGTTACGTTTATGCCAAAGCCCATCCACCAGGATAATGGGTCGGGAATGCATGTGCATCAATCTTTATGGCATAAAGGAAACTCTCTTTTTGCAGGGAATGCTTATGCAAATCTTTCCCAAGAAGCTCTTTATTATATAGGGGGAATTATTAAGCACGCCCATGCTTTGAATGCATTTACGAACCCTACAACCAATAGTTATAAACGGTTGATTCCCGGCTATGAGGCGCCCGTTATGTTAACCTATTCTGCCCGTAATCGGTCAGCTTCCATTCGTATTCCCCATACGCCTTCCATGAATTCTAAGCGAATTGAAACGCGTTTTCCTGATGCTGCTGCCAATCCTTATTTGGCTTTTTCAGCCATGCTCATGGCGGGTCTTGATGGGATCCGCAATAAAATCCATCCTGGTGAGGCCCATGAGGGAAATCTCTATGATCCTGAAGTGGCGCGTGGTATTCCACAAGTCGCTGGTTCATTGCAGCAAGCCCTTAACGCTCTTGATCAAGATCGTGAATTCTTGAAAGAAGGTGGCGTTTTCTCCGATGACCTTATTGATGGCTTTATTGATTTAAAACGGGAAGAGGTCGTTGCCCTTGATCATACACCTCAGCCTATTGAATTTAAAATGTATTATGGAGTATAATACTTTAAAATTATAGGGAGATCATCAATGAAAAAAGTAGGGGGGGGACTACTACTTCTAAGCTTGGGAACTGCAGTAATGGCAGATACTCTGGATGAGGGTGAAATTCAATCCTCAAGGCTGTCCTCTCGTCCCGATATAGAGTTAATCTCTTCTCCCGTTCTTGAGTCTGTTACGCAAAAAGGAGATACGCCTATGAGGCTTGATACAGCGGCTTCTCCTGGAGCCGATCAACGTGTTCTTGACCCTCGTTTTATGGAAGAAGTAAAAGTTGTTTATCCTGAAGACCAACCTTCCTGGTGGGAACGGATCTATAATTACCTTTTTGATGAATAGACACCAGTGATCACTTCTCGACGGTTCGAGGTTTTCTCTCCTCATCAATGGCAACAAAGGTGAAAAGTCCTTCTGTTACTTTATGGATTTCTTCTCCTCGTGCTCGACGCACCCATGCTTCTACACTGATTTGCATCGATGTAGTCCCGATTTTAAGAAGCCTTCCATAATAGCTAACCTCATCTCCTACAAACACAGGGCGAATGAAAGCCATCTTATCAATAGCAGCCGTAACCACACGCCCTTTTGACGTATGAGTTGCGACGATACCGGCAGCCATGTCCATGTTAGAGACAAGCCATCCGCCAAAAATATCGCCTGCTGGATTGGTATCCCTCGGCATAGCAATGACGCGCAAGCATAGCTCTTCAATGGGGGGAGGGGAGTTGGTCATATTCTATCCTTATCATTTTCTTGCAATTATATCGAAGGCTTAGAGAAATGGATAGCTTCTCTATAGCGTTCTTCTCTTTTCCTTGATAGATTCACAAAAAAAATATAGGACTTACGAGTTATTTCGTGAACAAAAGAATAATAAAAATTCTTAGCCTGTTAGGCTCGACTTTTTGGGATCAGAAGGTAGATGCTACGGAGTTTTTGACCGATACTCCTGTGCCAGCAGCCTATGAAGAAGTTTATGTGAATCTCCATGCCCAAACAAGTCATACCAAAAATGGTACAACATCGCGCATTCCTGCGGTTGAATCCCTGGTGGGATTTTACCCAGATTTTCAATTTATCACCAGAACACCCGTTGTTCTTGCAAAGCCAAAAAATAAACCATCCCTTTATTATTATGGAGATGTAGTGCTTGGTGTGAAATATCGCTTTATTCATGAGACAAAAACACTCCCTCATGTTGCCTTTTATCCGAAATTTACTTTTCCTTCTGGTGATGTTGATGCGATAACAGGAAATAAAACCATGACGGCAACTGTACCTTTCTGGTTTCAAAAAAACTGGAGCTCTTGGAAGTTATCGTGGGGAGGGGGGTATTTATTTAATCCTGCAAAGAATAAATATAATTTTCCTTTTGGGGGAATTTTGCTTCAAAAGGAAATTTCCGAGTATTTAACCCTTGGGAATGAGTTGTATGCCGAAGGGGCGAGAGACAAAAGCTTTTCCTCAAGGCTTCTCTATAATGCTGGTGGAACTTATTACTTTACGGATAGCACCTATACCCTTTTTAGCATCGGTCATAGTATTGCTGGCGCGAAAAGTTTTATTGCCTTTTTTGGTGTGGGAGTGGAGTGGGGGCCTCACTTAAAAATTAAGGAGAAGGAAAAATCTCCTCTGACCGTCCCATGATATAATTCATGATCATCCCAAGCCATTCCCGAGAACTTGCCGCCCAGCCATCCAAGTTCAAGCGAAGACCTAAGAAAAACCAGGGCTCATACTCGCCCGTTGTGTGATAATCCACAGGGAAGGGGATCACATTAAATCCCGCCTTTTGAAAGAGGGCCACGCTGCGCGGCATATGATAGGCCGAGGTGATCAAAACCCATTTTTCATTAGGTTTTGGCTGAAGAAGGCGAGCGCTTTGACTTGCATTTTCCTTGGTGTTTATAGAATTGTTCTCAAAAATAACGTGAGAGGGATCTAAGCCCAGGCCTTTAAGTACAACTTTGGTCGTGTCCGCTTCAAGAGGGGTTCCTGTAAAAGCTAAAGTAAGATGAGGGTTTGCCTTTGCAAGTTCCACAAAACGAATAAGCTTTCCTGCTGTGAGATTGTAGCTTGGTTCATTACGGGCTTTTGTCGTCATGAGGTCGAAACTTCCTCCTAGTAAAATCATGCCCTTTGCGTCACTTGGAATTTGCTCTAATTTAGGAAAACGATTTTCAAGATTTACGACAGTCCAAAGCCCTAGTGGCACAATGCCAAAAAAAGCAAAGCCAAAGCAGGCTATTGCTACAAATTTTCTGCCCCAGCGCCGTTTGTCGAAAAAGAGAAACCCTGCCCCTATTAACAGAAGTATGAGGAAGAAGGTATCGATATTGATAATTCCCCAGCCAAAAAAACGATAAATTGTCTCAAAAGTATCCATGGGTTTTACCTCTTATTCTTAATTAGGCTCATTATAATCTAACCTTCAGTCGCCAGTCCAGTACAAGAGTGATCCAGTAAAATCAAGATGCTTTGAATCTCTGCTTTTTTCAGCAATATCAAATTAATTTTTATTTAAAGCTTATATATTATACTATAGTTATGGTACTAGTGTTGCAGGTGATATTATGTCAAAGCGAAAGAATTCCACAAAGAAAAAGATATTATTCCCTGTTCTCTTAGGTCTTGTGACGTTGTCGTCAACGGCGATGTCGACGATTGATCCTAGACTTTACAATGGAACGACGAAACACTATCGCAAGGGAAAAGAGCGTAATTCTCCCGTTCTAGGAGCAGCCGGTCTTGTAACCGGCCTTGTTGAAAATATTCGTTGGTTCGGGCCTTTTACTCCAGCTTATAAAGAAGATGGGACTCGTGACTATGCAGGGGATACATCCGATAATCCCTCTTGGAATATAGTGAAGATCTTATTCCCCTCAACAGGAGGGGATCTTGCTAGCGAAGCCAATTTTGAGATGAGTTTTGGTAATCATGTGGATAAGGTTCAGACCATTGTACCTTTGCTTAGTCTTGTGAATGATTTACGGGAGGGAAAAGACGTTAATGTAGAGGCCCTTAAAAACGCCCTATTTTCAACTTTAAAACAAAGACCTCCCTATGATTCACAAAAGGAGCAAGCTGAGTTAGAAAAAGTGAAGAAGGAAGTTCAAGATATTCAAGCAGCTACAAAGGCTGACTTTATAAAGGCTCTTAGAGGCTTAGGTATCGATCCAAATTTAAAAAAAGAGATGATCGGATACGCAACAAATAAATATAAACCAAAAAAAGATCTGGATCCCAATCAATTGAAAAAAGAGCTACAAGGACTCTTGATTGGGATTGCGGATCAGTGGATCAGTACGACAATTCAGAAGAAGCAAAGGCAGGAAGATGAGCGGTTTAAAAAACGATTCTTTCAAGAAAACCTTACTCCCCTGATAGAGTCAATTCAAAACGCAGTCAAAAGTGAAAAAGATTCCATTTTTCCCGCCTATACAACGGAACAGCTGATAGAAACCTTCTTTTCCCATAAGTTTAATACGAGAGAGAATATTGACAATCTTATCGAGGCCACGTCCGATGACATCGTTGATCCAGCGGTTCCTTTTGTAAGTGAACCTGCGAGTGCTGAAGAAATTTTAGAGCATGATGTCTTGGATATGGATGATTTGCTGGCCCTTTCAGTCCTAGGAATGGCTGGAGCTCCTGTCCCCTACCAATTAGGACTTCCGCTCATTAGTAATGGGGAAAAAGCTTGGTTTTATGATCGTGCCAAGGATCAGTTTAACAAAGATATTAAATTTTCAGACTGCGTCGATGAGATGCCACGGCATATGGCAAACATGCTGCTGTATGATCGAAAAACGAAAGAGTTTAATATGACACCTTTGCTTGAGCAGCAAAAGAAGTTTGCGGAAGGCAGTTCCCAGTTTAAACGGCTTCAAAACGCTATTGAATTTTTTGAGAAATATCAATCTCCCATAATGGCCAATAATGGCGCTCCCGAGACCCGGTCTTGGTGGAACCGGGTTATTGCAGATTTGAATTTTGATGGAATAGGGCCAAAAGTGGACTATGTGAAACATAAAAACGAATTAGACACAGGGCACATCAATATGCTCCGGATGTTTCAAAACTTATTTTCATTAGACTTAGATCCTTTTCCCGCACTTGAAGTTGTGAATGAAGCTGACCCTGAGAAAGAAAAAGAGGCCCTTATTCAGATCCTACAAAAGAAACGGTTGAACGTAGATCCCTTTCCCGTCCTTGAAGCGAAAGCAGAAGCCACTCCTGAGCAAGAACAAGAAGCACAGGCAAAATTAGACAAGGATATTTTAAACTGGAAAACAAAGTCCCGAGAGAATATTCAGAAAAAATTTGAAGAAGACCGGATCAATTGGATCTTAAGTTCCTTTCGCAAAGTCTTTTCCTTTATGAATCCTGACTTTGTGTATGACTTTAAACCTAAAGGTTTGAGTTGGTCACTTACGCGAAATGATATGATGGGTTATATTACTGTTTTTGTGAAAAAATCAAAAACGCCTTCTACCCCTCTCTATTCTTTTAGAATGTCTCAGGAGGATGGACATGGTGTAGTTTTCGATGTTGCCTATCCTAAAAGCGAAACAGCTTTGGAGATTGAAACCAAAGCAGCAGCGATTGAACCCCTTACCGCTGAAGAGTCGCTATGGCTTTTGTTTCCTCAAGTAGCCAAGACAAAAGTCACAGAACCGCTCTATCAAATGATGCCCCGACTTTTGGCCGACAATGATTCAAAAATTAATTTTATCTCCCTATTGAAAACGATGGATTGGCAAAGTACGACCCATTTGGCAACGCAAGAAATTGCGGGATTTTTATCAAACATATTGCCTACGCTGGGATGGGATGACCCGGATACTCTTCGGCGGATTACAAGCTCTATACGCGATGTCATTCTAGATAAAGATGAAAACTTAAATGAAGCAGTCCCTGCAGAGATTCGGGAAGCTTTTTTTAAGCAAACCAAATCATTGGAGTTTGGAGCCCCTATAAGGCCTAACTTCATGCGGGTCTTGCTTGAATTTAATTCTGACGTGTTAGAAACACAAAACTCAAAAATGAATTTCCTTCAAGGATTAAACGGACTTGATTGGAAAGAAATTTCTGAAGAAAATACCTCAAAAATGACAGGACTGTTATCTAACGTATTGGATACGCTGGGATGGGATATACGAGATAATCTTCAACGGATTACAAGCTCTATACGCGAGGTCATTCTAGATAAAGATGAAAACTTAAATGAAACAGTCCCTGCAGAGATTCGGGAAGTCTTTTTCAAGAAAACCCAATCGCTAGATTTTCAAGAAGCTATAAAGCCTAACTTCGCTAGGGTATTGCCTTATTTTCAGAATGATATGTTAAAAAGTCAGGATTCAAAAATCGAGTTTATTGCATCCTTAAGTGGTATTGATTGGGCAGAAGTTCCTGAACACAACGCCTCAAAGGTTACAGGATTATTATCAAGAACATTGGATTCGTTATCGTTGGATACCCAGGATTCAAAAATCAAGTTTATTGCATCCTTAAGTGGTATTGATTGGGCAGAAGTTCCTGAACACAACGCCTCAAAGGTTACAGGATTGCTATCAAAGGTATTAGATACGCTCTCATGGGATGACCCTAGAACTCTTTGGTGGATTACAAACTCTATACGCGGTGTCTTTCTAGATAAAGATGAAAACTTAAACGAAACAGTTCCACAAGAAGTACGAGAAGCCTTTTTCAGGCAAACTCAATCGCTAGATTTTCAAGAAGCTATAAAGCCTAACTTTGCTAGGGTATTGCCTTATTTTCAGAATGATATGTTAAAAAGTCAGGATTCAAAAATCAAGTTTATTGCATCCTTAAGTGGTATTGATTGGGCAGAAGTTCCTGAACACAACGCCTCAAAGGTTACAGGATTGCTATCAAAGGTATTAGATACGCTCTCATGGGATGACCCTAGAACTCTTTGGTGGATTACAAACTCTATACGCGGTGTCTTTCTAGATAAAGATGAAAACTTAAACGAAACAGTTCCACAAGAAGTACGAGAAGCCTTTTTCAGGCAAACTCAATCGCTAGATTTTCAAGAAGCTATAAAGCCTAACTTTGCTAGGGTATTGCCTTATTTTCAGAATGATATGTTAAAAAGTCAGGATTCAAAAATCAAGTTTGTTGACTCCTTAAGGGGTATGGATTGGAAAGAAGTCTCCGAAGGTGACACCTTAAATATTGCAAGAATGTTATCTAAAGTATTGGATGCGTTTCCATGGGAAAATCCGGCTGCTCTTGCAAGCTCTATCGTGAATGTTTTACTCGATAAAACTGGTGCCTTAAATGCACTCCTTCCTCGAGAGATTCAAGAAATCTTTTTCAATAAAACCCGGTCTCTGGGGTTCTCAGGCGCGATAACATCGGATATTTTCTTAGGACTCAGTAAAATTCTCCCTCGATTTGTTCAAGCTAAAGATACGGTAAAACAGCTGACAATTTCAGGTGGTGGAGGTAAAATTGAAGAATTTCCTGAATCCCTAGACTCCTTAGTCTTGAGCAAGGTCAAAGTTGGAACAGTTGCGTTAGCAACATTGCCTTCTCTCAACAATTTAAGCTTCGAAGGTGTGACTCTTGATAGGCTGGTTATAGATCCCGCTCATTCTCAGCTGAAGATGACAACAAAAGCACTGAGTGTGAGTGAAATTCAAGGACTGGAAAATTTAGAGGTTTTCCAGAAAGAAACCTTATCCTCAAAGGATCCCTTTTTTAATGAAATTACAGGGCTTGAAGTTATTAAATTTACGAACCCCAATCATAAAATCGAAACTTTGAGTTTTGAACGTGATTTTTCTCTTTTTGGTGAGCCTAGGCATCCTTCTCGGATTGAGGGGCTAAATAATCTTCCTCATTTGCATGTGTTAGATTTGTCGGGAGGTAAAGTCACTTCTCTGGAAGGTTTTGAGCATCTGACTCAATTAAAAAAGCTGAAGTTATCTGGTTCTCAATTTCAATCCCTTGTTTTTACAGAAAATCACCAAACGATTGAAGAATTGGATCTTCATAACTTTAGACTTCAAAACGCTCAATGGATTAAACCTTTGACGCGATTAAGGAGCATAGCGTTTTTGAGTGGGTCAGAAGTAGATTCCCTTGAATTTCTTCCCTCCCATAGCTCACTCGAAGGACTTTATGTCCTGCACTCTTCCGTTAATTCCATTCAGGGATTAGGACACCTTACAAGCCTTGAAAGGCTAAGCCTAGTGGAAACCAGGAACTTGACGACACTTAATTTCGAAGGTGAGCTTCCAAATCTTCGTGAAATAGAGGCCTATTGGAGTAAAGACATTGAGGAAATAAAGGGGCTCGACAAACTGCCGAAAGTAGAGACTCTGTTCTTGGAGGATACTCCATCCCTAAAGTCATTAACTTTTACAGAAAACAACAAAAATCTAAAAACTATCCGCGTGAACAAATCTGGTGTTGCCCTCTTGGAGGGAGTAGATACTCTTCCTAACTTGGAAACTCTGAAAGCAGATGGCGCAATAAATTTAACCTCCGTGAGGTTTGGTTCAGTAAATGAAAAACTTAAAGAAATTGATTTATCACAAACAGGGTTAATTTCTGTTGAGGGGGTGGAAGAGCTTCCTGCTCTTGAAAGTTTATCTTTTGCGGGATCAAAAAGCTTGGCATCACCCATTCATTTCTCAGAGAAAAATGATAAAATTATATACGTTAGCTTACCTGATACTGCCGTTACACAAGTAACAGGACTTCAGCATCTCACAGCAGCAAAAACGTTAGACCTGAGGGGATTAAATTTAGAGTCTCTCGAATTGTTTCCTAATTTAAAGAGTACAAAAGTCCTTCTTTCGGGATCTTCAGTAGAAACTTTAACAGGTGCGGAAATATACGCACGGACCGAACTTATCCGGAAGATCCCCACCCGGGATATCAGAATCGCAGGTAGAAAAATGCCACCCCCACCGCCGCAGCAAGGGACAGGAGGCAAGGGATTAAAGATGGGTTATAATGATGTCCTCGTGGGGATGAGACATATTGGAAAAATAGTTTTCACATCCCCTGATAAGCTTTTGAAAGAACTTAATATTTTGGGCAGGGAAGGCTCATCATTTTCTATTGATCGTGTAGAGGGTCTTGAGAATTTTGAGAATCTCGAATTAATCACCATTAAAAACGTTACCCTTTCTTCTCTTAATTTTACTCAAGATCTTGAAAAACTTCAGCGTATTCTGATCGAAGGGGGGCAGTTAGATGAACTCACTGGTCTTGAACATTTTCCTGCCTTAAAAGAAGTGACTGTTCCCTCCGTGGCCCCCAAAACAATTGATCTTCCTGAAGATGTTAAGTTTACTCATCAACAAAGCCAGAAGGCAGAAAACAAACCCGATATCACAACATTCAAGCGCCCCGCGGCTGTTAAAACACATGAAGAGGATGATTGAAAGAGCTTCCCTCCCTACTCCTGAAGCTCCCTAAGGTTTTTAAATAGCTCCAAAGCCTCAGGATTAGCGAGGGAGGCTTTGTTTTTCACCTCCCGCCCATGAATGACCTCCCGCACGGCCAGTTCCACCATTTTTCCGCTTAAGGTGCGGGGAATCTCATTGATGGCGATAATCTTGGTAGGGACGTGACGGGGGCTGGCATTCAATCGAATTTGTTGTTTGATTTGATTCTTAAGGGCATCAGTTAACGTAGTTTTCTTTTGAAGTACAACAAACAAAACAACGCGCACATCCCCCTGCCACTCTTGTCCTACGGCAAGGCTTTCTAGGACTTCAGGGATTTTCTCCACCTGGCGATAGATTTCCGCTGTGCCAATGCGCACGCCGCCGGGATTGAGTACTGCATCAGAGCGGCCATAAATGATAAAACCTCCATGGGAAGTAACCTCCGCATAATCCCCGTGACACCAAGTGTTGGAATAGGTTTCAAAATAGGTACTATGGTATTTTTGATCTCCCTCATCACCCCAGAAATAAAGAGGCATGGAAGGGAAGGGGGTGGTGCACACCAGCTCGCCCTTTTGCCCCACAACCGCTTTTCCCGTTTCATTAAAAACCTGGACATTCATGCCAAGACCAGGACTTTGAAGTTCACCCCGCCATACGGGTAGAATCGGACAGCCCAAGGCAAAGCAGGAGACAATATCGGCTCCGCCCGAGATAGAGGCAAGGCAGAGGTCGATTTTAATGGCCTTATAAACGTAATCAAATCCTTCAGGTGCAAGGGGGGAGCCGGTAGATAAAATCATACGAAGATCTTTCAGATCATAGGAATCTATTGGGCGACAAGCTGTCTTTTGAAGGCTATCAATGTATTTGGCAGAAGTGCCAAAATGGGTGATTTTTTCCATCTCGGCAAACTGCCATAGAATCTCCCCTTCAGGACACCCATCATAGAGCATAAGAGTGGCCCCAGAGGCAAGGCTTGAAACCAGCCAATTCCACATCATCCAGCCGCAGCTGGTGAAATAAAAGACCCGATCCCCGGGCTTTATGTCGGAATGGAGTTGATGTTCCTTCAGGTGCTGGAGGAGAACGCCGCCCGTTCCGTGAATAATGCACTTGGGTACGCCCGTTGTACCAGAGGTATAGAGAATAAAGAGAGGATGGTTAAAGGGTACTTGAGCAAAATCAATGTCCTGGATCTGTTGGAAAGGTTTAAGAGCTTCATTCCACGTTTTTACGTTTTCCTGAGAGGGAAAAGTTAATGGTTTATTTTCGTAAGAAAACACAATAATTTGCTCAAGGGCAGGAAATCCTTGGAAAAGGGCAGGAATCCTTTCAATGCAATCAAACCACTTTCCCTTGTAATAGTACCCATCGGCCATAAAAAGAATTTTAGGCTTTGTTTGACCAAAACGATCCAAAACACCGTTCACCCCAAAGTCGGGAGAGCAGGAAGACCACAGGGCACCAAGGGATGTGGCTGCTAGCATCGCAACGACGGCTTCCGGCGTATTGGGCACATAACCTGCCACATGATCCCCTTGCTGAACGCCCATAGACTTCAGAGCCGCCGCAAGAGCTGTAACTTGGGTATACAATTCGCCATAGGAGAGTTTTCGTTTAACTTTATCCTCTCCCCAAAAGACCAGAGCGTCTTGTTCAGTGGGGCGGGGGCGTAATAAATTTTCCGCATAATTAAGGCGTGCGTCTTCAAAAAACCGGGGTTTAAAAATTCCCTGGGACAACTCTAGAGTTTGTTTTCCTTTTTTTGAGGAAATCACATCACAGAAATCCCAAACTTCGCGCCAAAAACCTTCTATGTGCGTCACAGACCACTGATGGAGTTCTCTGTAACTCTGAAGGTTCACGTTCTTCAAAAAAGCTGTCAGGTTGGCTGTTTCGATTTGACGTGCTGTGGGCGTCCAAAGTGGTTGATTCTCCTGTACTTTCATTTTCTCATTTCATGTGGCGAAGCATTTCATTCCACGCCATCATGCCTCCTTGCATATTATAAATTTTTTCAAAACCGTAGGTGCTGAGTGCCAAGTCACAAGCTTGGGCTGAGCGGTGGCCACGTCTGCAAATAAAAACATATTCCTTAGAAGAATCAGCCGTTTCTAAAAAGGCAATCAGTTCATGACCCAAGGTTGCCAAAAGGGCTCCTTCAATTTTTCCTTCCGGTCCTGCAAGTTCATAGGGTTCCCGCACATCAACGAGAACAAATCGGTCTTTATGTTCATAAGTTTCCTGGGGGGTTATTTCTTGCATGTGTCCTCTAAAAAAGTGTAGCTAACGTCCGCATCATTGAAATAATAATGACCACTGTCAAGGTCAGCTTTCGGACAAGGATCATTTGAAGATGAGAAACGGAAGACGTCAATTTTTTAACGATAAAGGAGGTAATAACAAGGGTTATGATAAGACTTATCCAAGCCCCAGTACTGATGTTGATGTTACCCTGCCGCCACGCGGAAAGAGGGGCTGTGACTGCAATGGTTAAAAGACTACAGGCCATGGCTTGATCAAAGACAAGTCGCGTGATGCCTGTCAGCCAAGGAATAATCACAACTCCGCCTCCCAGGCCCGTCATGGTGCTGAGGAAACCGGTAATAGCGCCTCCAATAGAGGCAGTTTTAAGGCGAAAAATCATGGGCCGAACTTCACCGGGGTCTTCCGGTTTTCGCAAAATCCAGAGGCTATAAAGGCTAAAGAGACAAGTGAGGTTTAAAAGAACGTTCACAACCCAGTAAGGGGAAATGGCTTTCAGGGGAGCTGAAATAAAGGCAAGGATACTGGCGCAAATAATTAAAACTATCACAACAGGATAAAGAGTATTCTTACGTTGGAAAAACCAAGAAATGGTGGCTCCTACGGTCAAGGCGAGTAGGCTGTAAGCGGAAGCTTCCTTAATATCATAGCCGCCGAAGGCCATCAAAATGGGGATAGCAATAACGCCCCCACCGGTGCCAGCAATGCCTAAAATAATACCTGCAGCCGTTCCTACAAGGGACCATAAAAGAACAGGATCTTCAATCACAATGATTTTTCCCCTTAACCTTTCCGTAAAAACCTATTAATACTAGGTGCAAACAATTTTATTAGGAGATGACTATGTCATTGGATCAGGATACGGTCAAACGAATTGCTCGTCTTGCACGTCTTAAATTAAGTGAAGAGCGCATAAAGCCTATGCAAGAAGACCTCAATCGCATCCTCCATTTTATTGATCAATTAAATGAGGTTGAAACGGGAAATGTGGAAGCTATCGCCGGTGTGAACATGCCCATTATGCCTATGCGTGAGGATAAGGTGACTGATGGAGACAAGGTGCAAGACATTCTTCAAAATGCCCCCGAAGTTGCTTGTAATATGTTCGTTGTCCCAAAAGTTGTGGAATAATCAAAATGACAAAATTAGCTATAAAACCCTCTCTTAAGAATGATCTGATCCACTTAACTCTTGCTGAGGCAAGACGCGGTCTTGAGGATAAGAAATTTTCTGCTGTTGAGCTGACAAAAGCGTATCTCGATTCTATGGAAGAGCATCGTCATTTAAATGCCTATATCCTCGAGACTCCGGAGCAAGCTCTGGAGGAAGCAAAAGAGTGTGACGCTCGCCTTGCAAAGGGTGAGGGCAGACCCCTTGAAGGAATTCCACTGGCCATGAAAGATCTTTTTTGTACTAAGGGAATTCAAACGACAGCGGCTTCTCATATCCTAGAAGGCTTTATTCCTCCTTATGAATCTACCATCAGTGACAATCTGAAAAAGGCAGGAACGATTACCCTTGGTAAAACCAACCTGGATGAATTCGCCATGGGTTCTGCCAATATCACCAGTTACTTTGGCAATGTGATTAGTCCTTGGAAGCGCGCCGATGGAAAAGACTTAACTCCCGGGGGATCTTCGGGAGGAACGGCAGCGGCTGTAGCTGGCGGCCTTGCGGTGGCCGGTACGGCAACGGATACAGGTGGCTCTATTCGTCAGCCCGCAGCCTTCACTGGTCTTGTGGGATTGAAACCCACTTACGGGCGCTGTTCCCGTTGGGGGACGGTGGCCTTTGCCTCTTCCCTTGATCAAGCGGGTACCATCACCCGGGATGTGCGAGACTCTGCTCTGATGCTCAAAGCCATGGCAGGCCATGATCCAAAGGATGCGACATCGGCGCATGTTGAGGTGCCCGATTTTGCCAAAGCACTTGAATTGGGGGTGAAGGGCCTCAAGGTAGGCATTCCAAAAGAGTATCATCTTGACGACATGCCTGAAGACATTTTGAATCTGTGGGAGCAGGGCAAAAAATGGTTGGTTGAGGCTGGAGCTGAGCTTGTCGACATCAGCCTGCCCCATACCAAATACAGCCTTCCCACCTATTATGTGTTGGCCCCTGCGGAAGCTTCCTCCAACCTTGCCCGTTATGATGGGGTACGTTATGGCTTGCGGGTGCCAGGAAAAACGTTGGATGAGCTTTATGAAAACACGCGCAGTGAAGGTTTTGGGGTTGAGGTTCAGCGGCGCATTATGATTGGCACCTATGTGCTTTCGGCCGGCTATTACGATGCCTATTATTTGAAGGCGCAAAAAGTGCGACGCCTTGTCACGCAAGACTTTGAGTTGGCCTATCAAAAGGTAGATGTGATCTTAACGCCAACAACACCATCGGCAGCCTTTGCTTTGGATGAAAAGCCAACGGATCCGGTTGTGATGTATCTCAATGATGTGTTGACGGTGCCTGCGAACCTTGCGGGTCTTCCAGCTATCTCCGTGCCTGCTGGTTTTTCAAAGGAAGGTCTCCCTTTAGGGTTACAGTTGATTGGCCCAGCCTTTGATGAAAACGTTCTTTTCCGTACAGCGCGGGCTCTTGAAGAAGCCGCCCAGTTTAAATCCTTTTTGAGAGGATACGCATCATGACGAATCGTTATTTTTATGAGGGCACAACGGGCCCGTGGGAACTTGTTATTGGTCTTGAGGTGCATGCGCAGGTTATCTCCCAGTCCAAACTTTTTTCAGGAGCAGCCACGACCTTTGGCGCTGAGCCCAACACGCAAGTTTCTTTTGTGGATGCGGCCATGCCTGGCATGCTACCGGTCATTAACAAGGTTTGTGTTGAGGAAGCGGTCCGAACGGGTTTAGGAATTAATGCGGAAATTAATCTTACCTCCGTCTTTGATCGAAAGAATTATTTCTATGCGGATCTTCCCTCTGGTTACCAGATTTCCCAAAATGATCGCCCTATTGTCGGAAAGGGGCATTTGGACATTGAACTTGAAGATGGGACAACCCGGCGCATTGGTATTACGCGTCTTCACCTAGAGCAGGATGCGGGCAAGAGTATCCATGACCAACATCCTGAGAAATCTTATATCGATTTGAACCGTTGTGGTGTGGCTTTGATGGAAATTGTCTCCGAGCCAGATATACGCAGTTCTGAAGAAGCTGCTGCCTATGTGCGTAAGCTGCGCTCTATTGTGCGTTGTCTTGGCACTTGTGATGGCAATATGGATCAAGGGAGCATGCGAGTGGATGTGAATGTGTCTGTGCGCAAGCCAGGCAGTCCTTTGGGGACGCGGGCGGAAATTAAGAATGTGAATTCCATTAAATTCTTGGCCCAAGCCATTGATTATGAAGCTGAGCGCCAAGTCGCCATTCTTGAGGAGGGGGGCGAAATTCTTCAGGAAACCCGCTTGTTTGATTCCGCCAAAGGGACAACGCGTCCTATGCGCTCTAAGGAGCATGCTCATGATTATCGCTATTTTCCCGATCCTGACTTGCCACCCTTAGTTTTAGATGCGGCATGGGTTGAGGAAATTCGCAAAACCATGCCTGAGCTGCCGGATGCAAAAAAGGCGCGTCTGATGAAAGACTATGAGCTACCTGCCTATGATGCTTCTATCATTGTGGCAGAGACAGAAACAGCCACCTATTTTGAAGCGGCCGTCAAAGCCTTAAAGTCTTCTGATTCCAAGGCCGTGAAGCTTTTGGCCAATTGGTTAATTGGTGATCTGTTTGGTGCCTTGAATCGCGAAGATAAGACATTAGACACCTGTCCCATTTCTGAAACTCATCTTGCAGGGCTCGTTGATCAAATTGTGGAAGGTGTGATTTCTGGTAAGATTGCCAAGGATGTCTTTGTGCGCATGTGGGAGACAGGTAAGGACGCTGCTTCCTTGATTGAAGAGCACGGCTTGAAGCAAGTCTCCGATGAGGGCGCGATTCTTTCTATCGTGGATAAAATCCTGGATGAAAATCCCAAGATGGTTGAAGAGTATAAATCGGGGAAAGACAAGCTTTTCGGCTTTTTCGTGGGGCAAGTCATGAAGGCCACAGAAGGCAAGGCCAGCCCTGAAGTGGTGAATAAGCTTTTGAAGGAAAAGTTAGGGTAGGGATCCTGAGTTCGCCACGTTGTGGCTCCTCAGGATGACAATCTTCTGTTTTTATTGAGAAATATGTCATCCTGAGACCCCGAGTAAAACGAGGGGGGACTCAGGATCTTGAATTTACATCATTAAAGCTTCCCCGTCTCAAAAAGAAGCTTGACTTGTTTTATCATTTCTTCAGGTGACGTGTTATGGTTAAAATTCGCTACATACTGGCCATTTTTATCCATAAGGTAAATCAAAGAAGAATGGTCCATCAGGTAGTCTTCTTGCCCCCGGTCTTCAGCCGTGCGGGCAGCATACACGCGATAGGCTTTCACAACTTCGTCAACTTGTTGTTTCGAGCCGGTTAACCAAACAAAATCCTTATGAAAATTTTGAGCATACACCTTAAGGTGGTCAACTGTATCTCGCTGAGGATCAAAGGTGATAAAAAGAGGCTGAATTTTCAGGTTGCCTCCTAATTGGTTTAAAGCATTCGTCATATGATAAAGAGCTGTTGGACAGATATCTGGACAATAGGTATACCCAAAATAAACCAACATGGGCTTGCCCTTAAAATCCGCATTTGTACGAAGGATGCCATTTTGATCAACAAGATTGAAAGGTCCACCAATGGAAGGAAGACCTTCGGAGATCGTTTGAATGTCCTTTGAAAAAGCAACTGCGCGCGACATTTTTTGTGTTTGAATAATTCCCAGAATTCCAAAGAGCAAAATGCTAATCCCAATGGCTCCAATGGTCCAGAGGTTACGCCGTCTTCGCTCCATAATTTCTCCCTTGTGTCGTGTAGGGAAAAGTATAACACGCCAGAAAAAAACTTAAAGGAAGATATTTACCTTGCGAATTTATTTTAAAAAATTAGGTTTTCTTGGCGGAAGGGAAGGAAGAGGGAGGTTCTTCCGGTACCAGACGAATCATCACTTGGCTTTTAGGAAAGGCTTTAGTGACTTCCTTTTCAACTTCGGCTGCAATGAGATCGGCTTCATGTAAGGAAAGTTTAGGATTCATAACCAGGTGAAGTTGGATGAATTGTTGCAGACCCGAGGTACGGGTTCTGAGATCTCTTACCTCCATAACCTTTGGATGCGTCTTGATAATCTTAAGGATAATAGTGCGCTCCTTATCATCCAATTCTCGGTCCATAAGGACATTAAAAGCTTGGAGCATGATTTTCCAAGCACTCCAAAAAATATAAGAACCGATGAGAATACCAAAAAAGGGATCAATTTCATCCATGTCAAAGAACTGGGCTGCGCTTAAAGAGACGATGACGGCGCCATTAATGAGAAGGTCGGATTGATAGTGGATCATATCCGCTGCGATAGCTGTTGAGCCGGTCTTCTTCACCACATATTTTTGGAAAGAGACAAGGAAAAGAGTAATAACAATGGCAATACCAATGACCAAAAGACCAACTCCCGTTGACTCAATGGGTTCAGGATTTGAAAAACGACCTATGGCTTCATGTAAAAGCCAAAGAGAAGAGGCGCCAATAAAGACAGCTTGGCCAAGTCCTGCCAAAGATTCAGCTTTTCCATGGCCAAATCGGTGTTCTTTATCCGCTGGTTTTAAAGCATGATAAACCGCTACCATGTTGATGAAGGAGGCAAAGGCATCGAGAAGAGAATCAATGAGGGAGGCTTGCAAACTGATAGAGTGAGTGATCCACCATCCAAAGAGTTTAATAATAATTAGGAGAGCTGCTGTTGCGACGGAAGCATAGGTGGCAAACCTTATTATCCTTGCATCATGTTGACTTATTTTTGGCATAAATCTTGAAATCCCTTTTGCATAAAGGTACATGATTCTCCCCATTGATCAAGAGACATATTTCATATAGTCTCCCTCATCATAAATATTTATGATTTATTTTGTTAGTAAAAGGATCTAGGATATGAAAACAAAAATTATTGCTCTCTCTCTCGCTGTTGCTACTTTAACAACGGGATGCGAAAATCCAAAACAAGCTATTGGAACTGTAGGCGGTGGCGCTTTAGGAGCTTGGGCTGGCTCTACCATTGGTAGTGGTCGTGGCAATACAGTTGCGACAGCGGTTGGAGCTGTTGCAGGTGCTCTTGCCGGTGGTTATATTGGTGGCCAACTTGATAAGGCGGATAAAGAACGAGCTGAGCGTACCTATCAAGGGGCTCTTGAGAGCAGCCCTGTTGGGAAAACTTCCCAATGGAGAAATCCTGACAGTGGAAACTCTGGTTCTATTACTCCAACCCGGACCTATGAAAATAATGGGCGTTACTGTCGTGAGTTTAATCAAACGGTAAATATCGGTGGAAGAACGCAACAAGCTTATGGTACAGCTTGCCGTCAACCTGATGGTTCCTGGCAAATTGTAGGGAACTAAGACAACTAGTGACGTCCCGCGGTTTAACCGCGGGATCCATTGTAACGGTTTCCTTGGACCCCGCGATCAAGTCGCGGGGCGTCAAGTGTATGAGGGACAGAGAAATCTGCCACATGCATAAACCCATAAAAAAAGCAATAAAGAGCTTGACTTTGCTCCTTAATGACGCAAAGTTATCCACAAATCTCAAACAATTTTTTAGGATCAATGCGGCAGAAACTGGCAAGATACATCACTATTTTTTTATGCCTTGCAGCCGCTTATGGTCTTGTATTGTACTTATCTACCGGAGACTCGCCTCGCCCGGAAAATGAGGTTCTTCCGTCTCCTCAAAGCAAGGTAAACCAAACAGAAACCGTTGAAGAAGTAGAAGAAGGGCCCTATGATGAAACCCTCACCATTACGGCTGGCGATACTCTTGCTAGTATTCTAAACCGTTTGGGCATCTCTATAAATCAGGTTCATGAGGCTATAGATGCGCTTTCGTCTGTGTATAATCCAAAAGACTTAAAAGTCGGACAAGAAATTTATGTTGTTTATGATGATCAAAAAGAGGGAGAGGGATATGATCTCAAGTTTATTCGTCTGCGGGCAGACTTTGAAAACGATGTAGAGTTGGTGCGCACAGGGGAAGGCTTTTTTCAAGCAACAAAATATAAAAAGAAGCTCAAGCACACTTATGTAGCGATTGAAGGAGATATTAAAATAAGCCTTTACGCTGATGCTTTGCGGGCGGGGGCGTCTCCAAAAATGCTCTATGATATGATTAAAGCTTTTAGCTTTGACGTTGATTTCCAGCGAGATATTCAGCCTGGCACGACTTTTTCTCTTTTGTATGATACTTATAAAGATGAAGAATCAGGCAACGAAAGGCCTGGAGAGCTTTTGGCAGCGACCCTTGTGATAGATAATAAGCCTTATGAAATCTATCGTTTTCAACCTGCGGGGAGTGTACCTGGATTTTATACACCCCTTGGAGAAGCTGTTCAAAAGGCTCTTTTAAAAACACCTATTGATGGAGCGCGCATTAATTCCGGATTTGGAAATCGCAAACACCCCATTAAAGGATATACGAAAATGCATACAGGTGTAGATTTTGGAGCGCCAAAAGGGACGCCTATTATGGCTGCAGGCGATGGTATCGTTGAGCGTTGTGGACCTTTCTCAGGCTATGGAAATTACATCTGTATTCGCCACAATGGCAGTACAAAAACGGCCTATGCTCACCTGAGTCGCTTCGCAAAAGGGATGAAAAAGGGCGCTAAAGTTCATCAAGGTAAAGTCATTGGTTACGTGGGGGCGACGGGAACGGCAACGGGACCTCATCTTCACTTTGAATTGATTCAAAATGGGAAGCACGTCAATCCGACCAAGGTTACACAATTGCCTAAAACGAAATTGCTTGGGAAGGCTTTGCAAGAATATAAGGCTTTTAAAGAAAAGGTTGAACGGATAAAGGCTGAAGCTAAAAAAGAAGCCTCAAAAGAAGAGCCATCTTCCCCATCGAAACCTAAAGCACTAGAAAAAGCTTAAGTGGTATCACGCGGAAACTAAAATTTGGGCTTGTTTTATTTTCGGAATAATATTTGAAAGCGTAATAATAAATTATAATTTAATATTGGTGGATTGACAGATTTATGTTCTATGTAATAAACAGCGTTTAATATTTTTAAAAAATTGGAGTTTTATATGAAAAAAATGTTACTTTCTTTATTGCTTTCTTTTGCAAGTGTTGTTCCTCTCTCCGCTATTCAACCAATGTCTCAAAAAGATGATGATGAAGCTCTTCACCGCGGCAAGGCCTCCAGAAATGTTTGCTCTATAAGCTTTGCTCTTGTCGATAAAGAGGGCAAAATGCTTTATCTTTCAGGAGGGTCAGCATCCCTAATAAAACCTAATGTTGTGGCAACCGCTGGGCATGTTATCTATGATGCCTTAGATGAACTCGTATACAACGAGAGGGCAAATAAGGATGGAGTCATAAAGGCATTTATCAAGAAACTAAAAAAAAGAAATCCAATAGAAGATTTTAGAAAGCAAGCAAAATCTATTATTAATAAATTAAAAAAAGGAAACCCAATACATTTGCCTGGGATGGTAACTTTTGAACCTGACGTTCATGAAGCTCTGCAGGCGTCTACGACTTCTGAGGCTCCTCTGTTTTTTGAAATTGATTCTGTTATTTTGCACCCTTTCTATGACTACGAAGATTGTACTGTAGGAACGGATCTTGCCTTTGTAAGACTTAAGACACCTGTAGAAGGAATTGAACCACTTTCGCTCTATCAAGAAGGCATTATTAGCCCGTTAGGTCTTCACGAAGAACTTCATCCTGATCTAAGTATGCTTATTAAGGCTCATTTTTCAGGTTATGGGTCTGATTCTTTTCAGCGATTTGGAAAAAAACGAACGGTTTCTCAACTCTGCTTTGTAGAAGATGAGAGCGCAGAAATAACGGGATATGTTCCCAGTAATCGTGAAGAAACAGGTATTGAAGTATCAGAAGAGACACATCTCTTTCATGATGCTTTGGTTCAGAAAAAAAATGAAGGAGATGTATACGGCCTCTTGCATCATGGGGATAGTGGGGGGCCTCTTATTGTGACCAATTCCGAAGGTAAAGAATTTCTTATTGGCATAGAATCCACACCAGGATTTAATGGTGTGAGTTGTATAGATGAGCCTCAAGATACGAAGGGTTTTCAGGATGTTTATAATATTGCGAGAGCTTATGAGACTTATCTTTGTCCTTTGTTTACAATAGAGGGGGCATTGCGCCCAGAAATTCCCATCATGCTTGAAAAGCTTGCCGTATTTACAACTTCTCCTCATTCATATCTTAATCAAATAATTCATACTGAAAAATGCATGTATGATGGTCTTGAGAAAGCTTACCAAGCAGGAATGACTCTCCATGAATTTTTGGCTTTCCTTGAATCCGGATCCTCTAGCGCTTCCTCCTCTTCACCCTCTGGACCCTCTAGTAGTCAGTCGTAGGGCCTCTGCTCCAAATATCCCAGAGTAGGAGGGCTTAATCGTTTTTGGAATGAGCAAGAGCTGATGAATTCAGCTCTTGCTTGCCGGAAAGTAAGCTGATTTGGAAAGCGGCTATTTTCTGCCGAGAACATAGAAGTTTTTATAATAGTCGCCCGTTAAAAAGTTCTGGACACGAGGAAAATCCTAGAGGAATCGAGTAGATTTTGATAAAATAATTGCA
>JAIESK010000059.1 GCA_019746105.1 Alphaproteobacteria bacterium | reverse complement strand
TCTTGCAATTATTTTATCAAAATCTACTCGATTCCTCTAGGATTTTCCTCGTGTCCAGAACTTTTTAACGGGCGACTCTGTAAATTAGTTCCGAAGCGCATCAAAAGTCCATTATGCCTAAAAAGTACTTTGAAAACCTTAACCAAGTTCCGCACGTCCAGAAATCAAATTCTCAACAACTTGTGGCTCAGCTAAAGTCGATGTATCTCCAAGATTGGAGATTTTTCCTTCGGCAATTTTTCTCAAAATGCGGCGCATGATTTTGCCAGATCTTGTTTTGGGAAGCCCCGATGCCCATTGGATAAATTCAAGGGTTGCAATGGGGCCAATCTCAGTTCTGACATGAGAAATAATAGACTGTTTGAGTTCGGCACTGGCTTGCTCGGAGCGCTTTAACGTAATGTAAGCATAAATTCCCTGACCTTTTATATCATGGGGAATACCCACAACGGCTGATTCTACAACAGCCTCATGAGAGTTAATAGCATCTTCAATTTCAGCGGTACCCAACCTGTGGCCAGAGACATTGATGACATCATCCACACGCCCTGTAATCCAATAGTCACCCTCTTCATCGCGTTTTACACCATCTCCGGTAAAATAATACCCTGGATAGGTTGAGAAATAGGTTTGGATAAATCTTTTGTGATCTTTCCAAATCGTGCGGGCTTGTCCAGGCCAAGATTCTTTAATCACTAGATTTCCTTCACCCGCACCCAAAATTTCTTTTCCGTGAATGTCTAGAAGAGCGGGTTGAATGCCGTAAAGAGGTTTTGAAGCAGATCCTGCTTTAGATTGGGTCACACCTGGAATTGCAGAAATCATAATACCGCCAGTTTCGGTTTGCCACCAGGTGTCCATAATATGGCACTTTTTCTGGCCCACTACGTCATAATACCAGGACCATGCTTCCTGATTGATGGGCTCACCCACTGTTCCCAATAGTCTGAGGCTAGAGCGTGAAGTGTGATCAAGCCATCCGTCCCCTTCTTTCATAAGCGTTCGAATAGCTGTAGGGGCTGTGTAGAAGGTAGAGACTTTCTCCCGATCAATAATATCCCACCATACACCAGCGTTGGGGTAAAGTGGTGTACCTTCGAAAAGGACGGTCGTGCTCCCATTGAGTAAGGGACCATAGACAACATAGCTATGTCCAGTAATCCAGCCAATATCCGCCGTACACCAATAAATATCATTAGGTTTATTGTCAAAAACTGTCGAAAATGTATACCCCACATAAGTCAAGTATCCACCAGTTGTGTGGAGAATCCCTTTTGGTTTGCCAGTGGATCCTGAAGTGTAAAGGATAAAGAGAGGGTTCTCTGCATTCATCTCTTCAGGGATGCAGTCGGGAGACTCTTTTTGGGAGATTGCATAGAAGTCATGGTTGGTGGCGGGGTTCCATGGAATGCTACTGTCAGTTCGCGCGACCACAATGACATGCTTTACTGACGGGCATTCAGCAACAGCCTCATCCACATTCATTTTTGTGGGAATTACTTTTCCTGCGCGCACGGTTTCATTTGTAGTTATCACAAGTTTTGCATTGCAGTCTTGAATACGATCCCTTAGGGATTTAGAAGAAAATCCACCAAAAACAACAGAATGTATCGCGCCAATACGCGTACATGCGAGCATAGCCACAATGGCTTGGATCATAAGTGGCATGTAAATCACGACACGATCACCTTTTTCGATGCCAAGTTGGCGCAATGCGTTGGCAAAACGACAAGTTTGTTCTTGAAGTTCACGATAAGTTATGGTGCGGCGCTCTTTCATTGCCTCATCCCACCAGATGTAGGCAAACTTGTCTCCTTGAACTTCAAGATGCCGATCAAGACAATTGGCGCAGGCGTTCAGCGTACCATCTTCAAACCATTTGATAGAAACATCTCCTTGAAAAGATGCATTTTTAATCTTCGTAAAGGGTTTGATCCAATCGAGCTGCGCTCGCGCTATACCTTCCCAAAACTGGTCCAGCGTTTTGATCGAACTTTCATAAAGTGTATCATATGAACTGCTTTGAGATTTTGACTCGAATGAAGGTAGCATCAGAGTTTCTCGCTACGTGCTTGTATAGCTAAAAGGGGTGTCAAAAAAGCAAATGTCATCATCTTTTGAAAGGTTTTCATTGTTTCCTCCTTAATTTAAGAAAATAAACATATAATATGGGCAACCCATGCATATCCTCAAATAATAATCGCAAGTTAGTCAAAACGCCAAGACAGGTTAAGAGTCGTTATTTCATCTCTGAATTACAAAATATGTTTTGGATCAAAGCGAATGGTGATGGTTTTCCATTGATCATACCGATGGAGAGGCAGCTTGAGAGGACTACACTTTGGATTTCTAACGGCCCGCAAAGCACTATCTTCCGCCGCCCGTTTACTACTTCCGTTGCCGCTGGATCCTGTCACAACGGCTGACTGTACCGTCGCATCAGGATTCATTTCAATCCGAACGTCAACATAAAGATCCTTAGCATCCTGGGCTCCTGCAGGTACATTCCAGCAAGCCGCCAGCTGACGTCGGATAAGATCCAACTCAGTAATAGACAAAACAGCATTAATATTGTTGGCTGCATGATCGGAGGTGGAATTTTCATCCTGGTCCTTTTGGGCTGGCCCATCGGCAGAAGCTTCCATCTTATCAATATTGTTCAAAAGCTTCATAAAATCCTTTTTAGGTTTTTGTTTCTTCTTCTTTTTTTCCTTTGGCTTTGGTTTCTCTTCTTTCTTCTTTTCTTCCTTCTTTTTCTCTTCTTTCTTCTTTTCTTCCTTCTTTTTCTCTTCTTCAATAGGCGCCAACAAATCATCCATAGTCACCTCAGGCATCGCTTCAGGTTCAGGGACAGGTTCAGGCTCGGGAGTTTTTTCTGGTTCTGGCTCAGGTTCTGGTGTTTTTTCAACAACAGGGGTGGGTTTTGGAGGCTCGGGTTTTTCTTCCTTCTCCGTCTCAGGACCGTCAATTTTTGGCTTAACCTTAAGATCCGGGGCCTGTGTAATATCAGCAATATTTACAATTTCAATAGGAATTACGGGTGGCGGTTCAAGTTCACGACGAAAAAGTTCAGGAAGCCCAACCAAAAGAAGAAGGATAACAACACCGTGTAACAACCCTGAAAGTATGGCACCTTCCCGCATCAAATCTACTTTCGCTTTGTGCTGTTAACCGGTTTGATATCAGCTGGTTTTGAATCGGCAGGTGTAGATTTTAAATCTCCTGCTGTAGGGATTTCAGAGATAAGAGCCACCTTCTTAAACCCACCTGCACTAATCGCACCCATGACTTCCATGACACGACCATAAGAAATGGCTTTATCACCACGGACGTAAATACGAGCTTCAGGATTTGATCCTGTAATGGCTACGAGACGTGGTACAAGAACAGCAAGTTCAAGGGCTGTTTCTTGAAGATAAAGATTTCCTTGAGCATCAACAGTCACCGTTAAGGGATCTTCCTTTTCTTGAAGAGCAGAAGCTTCCGTCTTTGGCAAGTCCACAGGGATACCGGCTGTGAGCAAAGGCGCTGTAATCATGAAAATCACCAGCAGCACCAACATCACGTCAACCATAGGCGTGACATTGATTTCAGCGCTGATCGCAGCTTTACGTCGGGTGCCTGTTTTCTTTGATTGACCTAAGGAAAATCCCATCTAACGTCCCTCTTCTAACTGACGAGAAATGATCGCACCAAACTCGTTAGAGAAAGAATCCAAACGATTGGCATAACGATTTAATTCAAGAGCAAATTTTTGATAGGCAATAACAGCTGGAATAGCGGCTACAAGACCAATAGCCGTTGCAAAAAGGGCTTCTGCAATACCTGGAGCCACCACAGCAAGGCTTGTGTTTTGAGCTGCTGCAATGGATTGGAAGCTATTCATGATACCCCATACGGTTCCAAAAAGACCGACGAAGGTCGCTGTAGAGCCGAGGGACGCCAAAAAGCCCATATGGCGCTCTAACTTATCCATTTCACGGTTAGAGACAACTTGCATAGCCCTTTCAATGCGCTCTTGAAGTGTTACGGAGGAAGGACGGGCTGTGCCTGTACTTCTTTTCCATTCGCGCATGGCGGCTGAAAAGACAGCACTCATAGGATCGCCAACTTTTTTGCCTACGCGTTCATAAAGAGCATCCAAAGATCCGCCAGACCAAAAGGAATCCTCAAAATGGTTAGCCGCAGAAAAAAGAGATTTTAAACGCATGGCCTTACTAAAAATGATGGTCCAGGACCAAAAGGAAGCAGCCAGAAGGCCAATCATTACTATTTTTACGATAAAATCAGCTGACATAAAAAGGCCCCAAAGGGACAAATCATGAGTCATGACTTGAGCTGTTGTAGCAATGCCAGTCAAATCAGGGAGTTGGGTAGTTGTTTCCATTGTCAATGTTCTCCAAAGTAAATTCGTAGTTTATTGGCTAAATTTGCATCAAGTCTTAGTGGTTTACCAGAAGAATTGATGCACGCTAAAACAACATCAAGGGTTGCAATCAATTGATCTCCTCGCCTAATGGCTTGAAAAACTTCCAGCTTGACGCCGCCAAGCTTTTTAAAGTGAGTTTGTACCTCTAATACATCATCTAGACGACTAAATGCAAGGCAGTTTAAATAGCAAGAACGTACAATAAATGTAGCTCCTCCCTTTTTCATTAAATCTTCATAGCTCACCCCAAGGGAACGTAAGCATTCTGTACGTGCACGCTCGGCAAATTTAAGGTAATTAGAATGATAAACAATGCCGCCCAAATCCGTGTCTTCAATATAAACACGAAATGAAAAACTGTGGTTTTTATTCATCTTCTTCCTCAAGAAGAGGGGATTGTAAATGGGAAGGTGCTTTCATGCCAAGGATTTCATAGGCGTGGGAGGTTAACATGCGTCCTCGCGGGGTGCGTTGGATATAGCCTTGCTGCAGAAGGTAAGGCTCAATGACGTCTTCAAGATTATCTTTTTGCTCAGCAAGGGCAGCCGCCAAGGTTTCAATACCTACGGGACCTCCGTCAAAATGGTTCAGAATGTGTTTTAAATAGCGGTGATCCATAGCATCTAAACCAAAACCATCAACTTCTAAATGAGAGAGAGCCTTGTCAGCACCCTCTGCCGTAATTTGGTTTGCCCCTTCCACAAGAATAAAATCCCGAATACGTTTTAAGAGGCGTAAGGCAATGCGGGGCGTTCCTCGGGAACGGCGCGCAATCTCTAAAGCACCATCATCAGAGATGGAAACATGAAGGGTCTGAGCCCCTCTTATAAGAACACTTTGGAGCTCTTCTGGCGTATAAAAATTTAGACGTACCGGGATGCCAAAACGATCCCTCAGGGGTGAAGAAATAAGGCCTGAGCGGGTTGTCGCCCCCACAAGAGTAAAAGGAGGCAGATCAATTTGGACCGAGCGGGCAGCAGGACCTTCTCCAATCATCAAATCCAATTTGTAATCTTCCATTGCGGGATAGAGAATTTCCTCAACGGCGGGGTTCAAACGATGAATTTCATCAATAAAAAGGACATCAAAAGGTTGAAGGTTCGTGAGAAGGGCTGCTAAGTCCCCCGCACGGGCGATCACGGGGCCAGATGTTGATCGAAACCCCACCCCCAGCTCTCGGGCCATGATTTGAGACAAGGTTGTTTTCCCAAGGCCTGGGGGGCCATAAAAGAGGACATGGTCCATGGCTTCTTTCCGCGTACGTGCCGCTTCAATAAAGACCTTTAAATTTTTTCGGGCTTGTAATTGTCCTACAAACTCCTCAAGAAGTTGAGGACGTAAGGAAATTTCAGTTGTCTCTATCGTCCCTTCCAAAGCAACAAGGCGTGTAGACTGATTCATGTGCCGGTCCTCGACATAAGACTGAGTCCTTGCCGGATAAGGTCATTCAAGGAGGCATTTTCTCCACAATGCTGTTGAGCTTTACTAACCGCCGTGACCGCTTCAATGCGACGATACCCTAGGTTTACAAGGGCAGAAACAGCTTCTTCAACCATAGGTGTTAAGGAAGAGGGGTGCGAATAAAGGGTCGCTGAAAAAGCACTTTCGGAGGGAATTTTGTCTTTGAGCTCAGTTATCATACGGCTGGCGAGCTTGGGCCCCACACCGTCAGCACGGGTTAAAGTTTCTTTATCTTGGGAAGCAATAGCTTGATAAAGATCTGAAGGAGACAGGGCAGACAAAAGGGCAAGCCCCATTTTCATACCCACTCCCTGGACGGTGGTGAGAAGACGAAAGCAGCTCTGCTCTTCTGCACTGGCAAAGCCATACAATTGAAGACTTTCTGCCCGCATCACCGTTTCAATATAAAGAACCGCTTTATCTCCTTTAGAGCCAAGTTGACTGAGGGTACGGCTCGAGCAAGAGACCAAATAGCCTACCCCATTCACATCAAGAACAGCAAAGGTATCTCCAAGGGTATCAATAATGCCGGTGAGTTTTGCAATCATGAGGCGGCCCTTATTTTTTGTTCAAAGCTGCGGTAGTGGGCGTGACATATGGCCACCGCTAAGGCATCGGCAGCGTCTTTTGTAACACCTTGGCTTTTGGGGAGTAAGCGTCCCACCATCATGGCCACTTGTCCTTTGTCCGCGTGTCCCACACCAACGACACTTTTCTTGACCTTATTAGCAGCGTACTCTGCCACATAAAGGCCGGCCTGAGCAGGGGCAAGCATTACCACACCGCGTGCCATTCCAAGCTTTAAAGTCGATAAAGGATTGTTATTCACAAAAGTTTCCTCAACGGCGGCTTCATGGGGAGCATAAAGCTGAATAATTTCGATTAGCTGAGTGTACAGATTCCGAAGGCGTGTGGGAAGGTCTTCTCCATCTTTTGAGGTCACAATTCCGTGGGCCACATGAGAAAGACTCGACCCCAAGATATCAATAATTCCCCACCCTACAATTCGCAAGCCAGGATCAAGGCCTAAGATGCGGGTAGGTGTTGGAGTCATTTTCCGCTCGCCAGCTTTTCCAAGACCTCATCGGAGACTTCAAAATTGGCAAAGACAGCCTGCACATCGTCATTGTCTTCCAAAACATCAATCAATTTCATCAAGGAAGCTGCCTTTTCCTCATCCACAGACGTTGTTGTTTGGGGCTTCCAAATAAGCTCGGCCCCTTCAGGATCTCCAAATTTGGCGATAAGTCCATCACGTACCGCTGCAAAATTTTCCAAGCTACATTCAATCTCATAGCCTTTTTCCGTTTCTTCCAAATTTTGAGCACCCACTTCAAGGGCTTCTTCAAAAAGAGTATCAAAATCAATTTTGCCTTTGGGATAGCGAATCACCCCCGTGCGATCAAACATGAAGCTGACGCTGTTGGTTTCTCCCATATTTCCGCCATACTTTGTAAACGCAGCTCTCACTTCGGCTGCAGTGCGGTTGCGATTATCTGTTAAGGCTTCCACAATCACAGCGACACCTGCAGGGCCATAGCCTTCATAGCGTACTTCCACGTAATCAGCAGTATCTTCACCGCCGGCCCCACGCTTGATAGCACGCTCCATCGTGTCTTTCGGCATATTTGCGCCACGGGCTGCAATAATTGCTTGGCGAAGGCGCGGATTGGCTTCCGCATCAGGGTTGATACGAGCGGAGGTCGTTAGCTCACGAATGATTTTTGTGAAGACTTTAGCGCGCTTTGCATCCTGCGCACCTTTGCGATACATGATGTTTTTAAACTGAGAATGACCTGCCATAGTGTCTCCTTTAAAATTGATTTTCTATTAGAAGACAAAATAGGGCGTTTTGCCCCCTAAGGGCAAGAGTTTATCTTGAGATCCTTCACAATGGTTGAAATGGCTAATTAACAAATTCGCTTTTTTATTTTTCTATAGGTATTCTAAGGGTGGACTAAGAAGTCAGGACCGAAAGGTTCGAGCAGAGTCCTCTGACGAATCCGACTTAAGGATAGCAGAAATCAAAGAGAAGGTCTGAACTAGCTAGAAGATCTTTGGTTTTCCCTTAAGTCATGAGAGTTGGAACGGCAACGTTGAGTTATCCCGGGATACTTAATGGTTTAAAGTAAAAAATGTGGTTCGGTGATTTATCAGTAAATAACTTGGTTTCTTAGGAAACACGCTAGTCCCACCTCCCTTATATTGGTAGGGAGTGGATGGCTGTTAATTCCTCATTTTATGGATATGTATTTTCAAACTTTTAGGGAGTATACTCCGTATAAGTTTTGATATCAAACGCCCATAAGCGAGATAAATCCTATGTCCATTGCAGAACTTTCCCATCGCGGGGTGATTGAAATTGAAGGTGAAGATAAAGCAACCTTCCTTCAAGGACTCATTTCCAATGATATAAATCTTGTTACACCGGAACAGGCTATCTATGCCACTCTTCTGACGCCTCAAGGGCGGTTTTTGTTTGATTTTTTTATCACAGAAAAGAATGGAGCATTTCTTTTGGACGTTGAAGCGGCGCGCCTTGACGCCCTTCTTAAAAAACTGAGCCTCTTTAAGCTGCGCTCAAAAGTCACCTTAAAGGCGAGGCCGGATTTAAAAGTATATGCCCTCTGGGGGGAGAGAGATTTTCCCAAAGAGGCTTATCTAGATCCACGATTAGAGGCTTTAGGGGCCCGTCTTATGGGAAAAACTATACCCAATATCTCAGCAGAAGAATATGATCTCCATCGCTTGAAACTCGGCGTTCCTGAAGGAGGTATTGATCTATTTCCGGAAAAAGCGATTTTGCTGGAATCGGGTCTTGATGAGCTGCATGCTATCAGTTGGACCAAGGGATGTTATATGGGCCAAGAGCTGACAGCCCGTACAAAATATCGCGGCCTTGTTCGAAAACGCCTTTTTCCGGTTAAGATTGAGGGACCGACTCCGGAAAATGGAGCTGAGGTTTTTCTTGGAGGTACCCCAGTGGGTGAGATGCGCTCAAGCCGTAATGGCTATGGCCTGGCTTTGTTGCGCATTGAGGCTGTAAAAGGTGGTGAGGCTCTTCAGTGCGGGAAGACGTCTCTTCTGCCCTATATTCCTGATTGGATGGTTGTTGAAGAGCCGTCATGACCCACAGCTTCGAATTCCGTAAAGGCGCCGGGTAAAAGATCTTTCACAGCATAGGACACATAACCACTTTTACCCTTAAAAAATACAAGGGTCTCAGGTGTGCTAAATTCTAGAATCACCTGCCGGCATGCTCCACAAGGAGAACAAGGAATATCTGCCTTTGTGGAAAGAGCCAAAGCTTTAATTTTTGCATTTGGACCCTTTTCTGAAATCATCTTGAAAATAGTGTTTCGTTCCCCGCAAGAGGTAAGACCATAGGAGATGTTTTCCACATTGCAGCCCGTAAAAATGGACCCATCTTGAGTTATTAACGCCGCTCCCACAGCAAATTTTGAATAGGGGGAATAGGATTTTTCTTGGGCCTTTTTGGCAAGGTCAATCAGCTTGGTTTGTATATCTTCCATCATCAGTACTCCTTTAATAAATTAACCTTCTATCTTAGAAAAGTCCGCTACCTGGTGGAGGGTCCTCCTAAAATAAGCTAACAAGTGCAAACGATTAACGCGCTTATTTTTATCCTCTGTATTTACCACAACCTTATCAAAGAAGCGGTCAATAACAGATCTCAAGGTTGCCAAGTCTTGAACTGCTTTCACAAATTCGCCCTTTTTTACAAAGTCTTCAATTTCTGGTAATTTTTGCGACAAGTTTTTGAAGAGCTCACTTTCTTCGTCAAGATCGAAGAGCTCTTCTTTTACCTGACCTTCATAGATGCACTTATCCTTGTCTTCTTCAATTTTGAGAATATTAGAGGCCCTTTTATAGGCTACTAACAGATTCTTTCCATCCTCCCCATCCATGAGTTGATCTAAAGCTTTAACCCGTAGAGACAGATCAAAAAGATTAGGATTCTGGTTCGCTACACTGAGGACGGCATCCACATGGTCATAGGGACTTCCCTGAACGTCCCTAAGGAAAAATTTAAAGCGCTCAAGTAAAAATTTCCAAAGGTCCGCGAGAGTTTCCTCTTTATTTTTCAATTGAGGAATAGCGAACTCATTCCAAGGATAACACTCATAAGCCCAACCTAAGGCTTCCAACATAGAAAGAGTAAAACGTGGATTCAGCGCCAAAGCAATGAGACCAAGGCCCGCACGCCTTAAGGCAAAGGGATCTTTTGACCCAGTGGGCGTAATTCCAATGGCAAAAAAGCCAACGAGGGTATCCAACCGATCGGCCATGGCGAGGATTAGGCTGGGGAGAGTGTCAGGCGTTTTTCCTCCTGAAGCCTTGGGCCAATATTGCTCCTCAAGAGCCCGGGCTACCTCCGCATTTTCCTTTTGGTTTTGGGCATAATAGCGGCCCATAATGCCCTGAACTTCGGGAAATTCATTCACCATTTGGGAGGCCAAATCCGCCTTAGATAAAAGGGCTGCTCGTCCTACAATTTTGGGGTCAGCTCCTCCTCTTTCAGCCATCTGGGTTGAAAGCTTAACAAGGCGTTCCACCTTAGCAAAAACACTTCCCAAATGTTGATGAAAAAGCCGCGTTTTTAGAGAAACATTAAAGTGCTCTAAAGGTTGTTTTTGATCTTGCTCCCAAAAGAACTGAGCATCCGCAAGACGAGCCCTTAAAACCCGTTCATTGCCGATGACAATCGTTTTTCCTTGATCAGGCGCTTCAACGTTTGCAACAACACCAAAATAAGGAGCCAGTTTTCCCTGATTGTCCATTAAAGGAAAATAACGTTGATGAACGCGCATAGGCGTTGTAATGACCTCAAGGGGAAGATTCATAAAATGCTCATCCACCTTTCCTTTTAGAGGAACAGGCCATTCAACAAGCCCTGTGACCTCATCCAAAAGCGATTCATCCTTTAAAGGAGTTAACTCTCCAGCGACCTTAGCCACACCTGCTTGGACAATTTGTCGGCGTTCTTGCCAATCTAAGATGACAAAATGATCCCGCAGTTTTTTCTTGTAATCCTTAAAATTTTGAACTTCAAAAGGTGTTGGCGCCAAAAACCGGTGACCTTGAGTGGTATTAGAGGATTCTATGCCCGCATAAGAAAAAGAAACGACCTTCCCGTTAAAGACACATAGAAGGCCGCGCAATGGCCTTACCCAGGTGATAGGAGACGAACCCCAACGCATAGATTTCGGCCACCTGAATTTCTCTAAAAGCGAAAGAGCCATCTTGGAAAGAATACTCTCTGTCAGTTGACCAGATTGTTTAATTGTCACGCTTAAAAATTGCCCTTTGGGGGTGTCGAGAATATCGCACGCCTCGCGGCTTACGCCGGCGGTTTTTAGAAAGCCTTCGATGGCTTGGACGGGTGCACCAACCCGTGGACCTTTTTTCTCCTCGACTCGTTCGGGAGTTTTGAGAGGAAGCCCTTCAACAACCAAGGTTAATCGTCGCGGGGTCACAAAAGTTCTGATAGTTTCAAAGCCAAGTCCCTCTGCCTGAAGCTCAGTCTCTGCAAGGCTTTTTAGTTGCTCCTGGGCCGCCTCTTGCATTCGGGAGGGAATTTCCTCCGATAAAATTTCAAAAAGCCACTCAGCCACAAGCATTCTCCATCCAAAGGGTACAACAAGCATGGGCCAAAGCGCGAACCCGTCCGATGTAATTGGCTCTCTCTGTGACGCTTAAAGCGCCGCGCGCATCTAAAAGGTTGAACAAATGACTTGCTTTTAAGCAATACTCATAGGCAGGGAGCACCAATTTATTTGTTATCAACTGATTGCACATGGACTCGGCATCTTCAAAATGGCGAAATACTATAGGTGCATCGAGATGCTCAAAACTAAAGGCAGAAAACTCCCGCTCCATCTGTTGTGCCACATCTCCATAGGTCATGGGAGATGGCCCCACCGGATCATTCCAGGCTAAGTCATAAACGTTTTCAATACCTTGCAGGGTCATGATCAAACGCTCCAGGCCATATGTCAATTCAACGGAGACGGGCTCGCAAGGAAAGCCGCCCACCTGCTGAAAGTAGGTAAATTGGGTTACTTCCTGACCGCCAGCCCATACTTCCCAACCAAGGCCAGCCGCTCCCAACGTGGGGCTTTCCCAGTCATCTTCAACAAAGCGCACATCATGCAAAATGGGATCAAGGCCGATGTATCTTAAGCTATCAAGATAAACATCCTGAATGTCGCCAGGGGATGGCTTTAAAAGCACTTGATATTGATGATGGCGATAAAGCCGGTTCGGATTTTCCCCATACCGCCCATCTCCCGGACGGCGGGAAGGCTGAACATAGGCCGCTCGCCAAGGTTTCGGCCCCAAAGCCTTCAATGTCGTTGCGGGATGAAAAGTTCCCGCCCCCACTTCCGCATCATAAGGTTGAAGAATGACGCAGCCTTTTTGAGACCAGAATTCTTGAAGTTTTAAAATAACGGTTTGAAAATCAACTTTCATGAAAAGTATCACTGCCTATCTAACTTTGCTTACCCTACCCAGCAAGCCCTGGTCACGTCAAGAGATGTGATGAGAGAATTTAGGTTGTTCTAGCAAGGAGGGACATAGGTAAATTAATTTGAAAAAGGTCGTTATGTTACATATAATTATATTTATTTTTTAAAATAGCTATTGAGGCAGTATGTTTCGTTACATTTTATTTATAATTTGCTTGCTCAACTTTACACCCACATTTGCTTTTCAAGGGGATGAAGACAAAGGTTATATTCCTTTAGCTGCAAATCGACTCACATCTGATCAAGAACACACTGATTTTTTAAAACACGCCTTAAATTCAGCTGCAAACAGCATTATGATTTCTAGTTATACTGTTGCGCCGCGCAGACTTTTTGAAGACGGGATAGCAGACGCTATCATCAATGCGGCTGAACGAGGTGTTAAGGTTTATATTTATTACGAGCGCAGGCCTTATTGTTCTCAGAAAAACTACAAATACTTATCAAGGTTGCAAAATTGTTGCGAGCGATTTGAAGAAATTTTCAATCATTCAAAGTGTGTCCTCAGAGACAAAGACCTTGTAGCTATCGGATCTTATAATTGGTTGTCTGACTCAAGTGTGGGATCTTCCAATTTTTCTCTTGTCCTCTCCGGAGGGTTAGCCTTGGGACTTAATAATGATGTTTGGCAAGGTATTCAATTTTACCAAAGTCTAAAACACGAAAACGAACAAGGTCTTAGGAAATTTTTAAAAGATAGTGATGCCTTTTCAACGGGAGCCTATCAATTTAACCCTGGGCAATTTTTTTATACCCTTAGAACACCAGAAGCTCATGGTATCCTTTTAGGTGAAGTTTTTGAAAAGGCGCAAAGAAATGTTGTCCTCTTTTCACCATTTATAAGACTTGAAAAGCTTAAACAAACGTTGAATGGTTCTCTATTACAGGATCTTGAAAATAAAAAAGTTTACACAAAACTTGTCTCACTTCCTTTTCCTTGCGATCGTACTCCAGCTGAAGAATCTAAAATCTCTTCTTATCTTGAAGAATTGCAAAGGACCTATCCCCACTTTTCTTACGTGACCCAACCTGATCTTCATGCAAAGACACTTATTGCAGATGATGATCTTTTGTGTGAGGGCTCTTTTAATTGGTTATCTGCCGTAACTGAAATTGACCATGACGCGAATAACTTTGAAATGTCCGTTGCTATCAGAGGAGACATAGCGCGTGAATTAATTCAAACCTTTAAAGGAACTGAATTTGGAAAAGCTGTTTTAACAATACCGCTTGAAACGCCTTCCTTGCCTTCAATGAAAGAAAAGAAACATTTTAAAGGAAAACGAGATCAATCTCCTCAAAGAAAACATAATTCAAAGCCTTTGGCATCACAAGTTCCGGCAGATTTTGATAATATTGTTAAAACCTTTTCGGGACAAAAATTTGGGATTCAAGGATATTGTGTGCGTTTTAATGGAGGTGATTATCTTAGAGATATCGCTAGGAATATCCTTTATTTTCCAACACCTGAAGAAGCCAAACAAGCTGCCTATGATGTTTGGAAGAAATGAGCGGTACCTCTCTATTGTCGTTCCGAACTTGTTTCACTACCTCATTAAAGGTCCTGAAACAGGGGATTTTATTTGACTATTTTTAAAAAGCCTATAGCTTAACTACTAGAGAATTTTGAAGTTGATTTTAATGGAAGTATTTGATGAATAAAAAAATTTTTAAAATGATTTTTTATACTCAGTTGATTCTTACAATTAATTCATTTGACTCTGTTTCTGCTGGTAAGGGTTCCCATCCTCTTGTTGATGACCTAGAAAATAAAGTTTCTGAACATTATTTAAAGCATGCAGGTGAACTAAGAAAAAATATAGAATCTGACCTAGACTCATTGGAAATTACTGAAGATAAAAAAGGCTATGTTATCCAGATGATTATTTTATCTGAATTCTATTATTGTAATGCTGAAGTCCTCAGCGAAATTTTCTCTCCAAAAGAAAATGAAACTAAGGACACTTATGGAAGAAGGCTTGCCTCAAAACAACATACTCATACAATTAAACAAATGTTATCGGGCTACCCTACTATAAAATCTCTTACACTTGTAAAAGCTCCTGAATTAAAAAGTATGTATGGACAGGAAAAAGTAGAGACTGCTTTACTCAATAGATTTAAAATGCCATTTGAGCTTATCGCCAATGCTTATACACAATGTAAGTGTTCGGAAGATACAGAAGCTTTAAGAAATTTTTTTAATGCAGCTTTTTCTGAGGGTTGTATTGCAAAAAGAACAACAAAGCTTTCCGTGTGGACGTCAAAACATTTAATTTTTTGATTAGAGAAGCGGAACGTTCCTTAAATAATAATCCATAAATTATACAAAATCAGCTGCCATAGTTGTCCATTTTATCATTATTATTTGTGAGTTTGTTAATATTGATTAATTATCTTTTTGTTAATTGATAATATTTAAAATATATTAAAAAATCATTGACACTTAAAAAATGCGCATACATACATGTGATGTTTGTATTATATGGTAAAAAAAGTTGGTGAGTATGTTTTTTAAGAAATTTGTTTTTTTTGTGGTGTGTGCTTCATTGTTCTCAACTCTAAGCAAAGCTGTGCCTGGTATAAATGAAACTGAAGATGAGCCTATTTCTCAGCTTGGTTCCAGCGTTTTAGCGAAAGAATTAAAGGAACAAAAAGAGGCAAATTCTTCTTTATCCCAAAATCAAGATGATATGGATGGTTTTTCTATAGAGCAAGTCCAACAAATGGAAGTATATATCCGAGACCCAGAGCTGTTATTAACTCATTTAATGACAGATCTGCGTATGGATGGAAAAGAAAATTATGCTTTTAAAAAAATTACTCCCCTCATCAAATCAAAAATTTCTAAATTTTCTCCAAAAATAGCTAGATTTTTACTGGAAACAAATACTCTATGTAAGGAAGAAGAAGACATAATAGACACTATACGGTTATTTATGAATTACGTTGAAGCAAAAAACGATTTATTAACCATTTATACCCCACAAAAAGAAGATTCAGAGAGTGATTATCTTCAAAAGATTAGCTCAAAAGAAATTAAGGAAAGAAAAGAAAAAGTTCAAGATAGGTATAACGGAGGAGTCGCTTTTACCCTTTTCGATGCGTCAAAGCAAGAATATTGGTTTCGAGCTTTCTATAAGGCAGCAACTGAATCTGAAGAAAGTTATGAGAGAGCTTTTTCAAATTATATTAAATTGCCCCTTGAAGCAGTCGCAAAGTGTTACATCCTTACGAAAGAACCTCAACAAGGAAAAGGAGTTTTCGTTAATTTATGTAAGCACGGGTTTAAAGGAAAATGTGCTGCACAGAAAAAAGAAGTTTTGGGGGTTTGGTTTTCTAAGGCTCGAAAAAATTCCCTTCCTTCTTCCAGTGAAGAGTTACAAAATTCAGAGGAAGTTTTTCATTTAAATTATTCTTCTCGATTAAAAAAGGAATATGAAACTTTCGATGAATTTCTTACAACCTATGTAAATGCTCTCTTTGGCGACGGTAAAGATAAAGTAATTCTTCAACAAAAAAATGTACTAAATAAGATGGCATCGGATAAAGACCCTGAGTTCGAAAATATTGTAAACTTTACCGTAAAGAAAATTGCAGAATATATTAAGAACAATCATCCTGCGATTAAAGTTACTGTAAAAACTAAACGGGGCGAAAAAGAGAAATACAAACAACTCACGTTACATAAACTGTTTGATAAGAGTAAAGAAATACAAATAACTACTGATGGTATAAAAAAAGAGGTACGTAAAATTCTTTCTCATACCTTCTTTTGATGGTAGAGGTAAAAAATAGGATCGAATGAGTGATCAGAAGAGGTAAAGATTAGATGATACAAAAATCATTATTTTTTAGTATCATCTTTGCTACCTTCCTTATAGAAAGCACACCTGTCCTTTCGCTTACCAAAAAGTTTACGTGCCCTGAAAACTTACCTGCAATGGGAGATTCTGTTCCTTTTTCAAAGGCCATTTTAGAAACAAAAGAAAACGAAATGGTTAAAATTACATGTGAATATGAAATTCCAGGAGCGTTCATGTCCATATGGCTTCCAGAAAGTACTTTATGTAAATTTTTAGCTCAGCCGCAACAACTCATTAGTAAAGGTGAATCCGTTACCTGTTACAGTAATAATGCAGAAAGTTGTTCCATAGAGTATATTGTACCCCAAACTGAAACTTCCCCTTAAAGGCAACCTAAAGAGCACCCTTACGTTCTTAACAATCCCACGATATCCTTAATTTCATTCATGTAGGTGCCGGCCAAATCCCGTGCTTTTTGTGAACCCTTTTCTAAAATGGCGTCAAGATGCTGGGGGTCTTTCAAATAGAGGGTCATTTTTTGACGAATGGGATCAAAGGTAGCAATAAGTAACTCGGCCAGTTTTTGTTTAAAATGAGAGAAATTTTGCCCCTCAAATTCGCGGCAAACCACCGCTAAACTTTGATCAGAAAGGGCACTGTAAATTCCTAAAAGATTCAGAGCTTCCAAACGATTTTCCATAGCTTTTGGATCTCCCATAATCGGATCCGGATCAGTTTTGGCTTTGCGAATTTTAAGAGCGATACTGTCGGCATCATCCGTAAAATTAATACGGCTATAATCGGAAGGATCAGACTTACTCATTTTAGAAGCCCCATCTCTGAGGCTCATCACACGCGCGGCGGTTTTCAGGATGACAGGCTCGGGCAGTTGAAAATAATCCACTTGATATTGGCGATTAAAGGCCCCGGCGATGTCCCTGACGAGCTCAAGGTGCTGTTTTTGATCCTCTCCCACAGGAACGTGGGTTGCCTTATAGGCAAGGATATCTGCGGCTTGAAGGACGGGGTAGGCATAAAGACCAAGGTTGGCTTGCTCTCTTTGCTTTCCTGCTTTTTCCTTAAACTGAGTCATACGATTGAGCCACCCCAGAGGTGTCAAACATGACAGGATCCATCCAAGTTCACAATGGGCTGAGACAGCGCTTTGAGGAAAAATATAAGACTTCTCAGGGTCAATACCTGCAGCAAGATACACAGCAACAATTTCTCTCACATTAGAGCGCAATTTGGACGGCTCAGGGAGTGTGGTTAAAGCATGAAGGTCAACAAGGCAGAAAAAACTCTCATGCTCCTTTTGCATTACAACCCAATTGCGAAGAGCTCCTAAATAGTTTCCTAAATGGAGGTTCCCCGTTGGCTGGAGTCCTGAAAAAATGCGTCCCATTATGTCCTCGATAAAAACATGGATTTCAATTCATTCAACTTAAGGGCTCCCACCAAATGGGAGAGACTTAAAAACCCAAACAGTCCAATAAGGACAAGTCCTGCAACAGAAAGCCCTCTTGAAAAAGCTCCTTCGAGTGCTAAGGGTTGAATGAGGTATTGAGACACTTGTAATAGCACCGTTGTTCCTGCACAAGCTAAAAGCATACGCATGGAAAATTTCTTCAGGTGACTTTCAAAAGTAAAATACTTCCGGCGCCATAAAAGGTACCCCAACAATAAAGCATTAACCCAAGCAGCAGCAGCGGTTGCAAAGGCAATGCCAACCTGCTGAAATGTTCCCATTAAGGCGAGGCTCAAGCCTATATCCACAATAATTCCTGCACAGGCACTATAGACAGGCGTCATGGTATCTTGGCGTGCAAAGAAGCTGGAGCTAAAGACCTTTATCAGCACATAGGCAGGCAGTCCTACGGCAAGAGCGCGAAGGGTTAAGGCGGTGGCTAAAGTATCTTGGACAGAAAATGCTCCTCGCTCAAACACAATCATAATAAAAGGTTCTGCAAGAATGATCAGGGCAAGAGCCGCGGGCAAGGTCAGAAACATGGAAAATTCAATGGCCTCATTTTGTGTCTTTTGAGCCTGTTGCCATGATTTCGCACGAAGTTGCCGAGAGAGAATGGGTAAAAGAGCTGTACTAACAGCAACCCCAATCACACTTAACGGAAGTTGATTCAGTCGATCCGCATAATTAAGATAGGAAATGGCGCCTATAGGAAGCCAGGAAGCAATATAAGCACCTATAAAAAGATTAATCTGTACCACCCCGGAGCCAAAGGCTGCGGGGGCCAATACCTTAAAAAACTTTTTTACATTCCCATTAAATCGCGGCCATACAAAGCGAAGACCCATCCCCATTTTAAGTGCGGGAACCCATACCCACAGCCATTGGATGATTCCACACACCATAATCCCCCAACTAAAGGCATAACCCGGCGAAAAAAATTGGTCGTAAAAACCTAAAACGACAGCAACAATGGCGACATTTCCCACCATGGGAGAACTTGCCACAATCGCAAATTTATCCATGGAATTTAAAATCCCACTATAAAGGGCTGTTAAGGAAATAAAGAGAATAAAAGGAAAGGTGATGCGGCTAAACTCAATGGCATAATAAAGACGGTCAGGGGTTTCTTTAAAACCAGGAACCACAAGGATCATGAAAGAAGGAAGAAAAAGTTCGATAAATAACATTAAAAGAAAAAGAACCCCCACCCATAACGTTAAGATTTGTTCTGCAAAAGAACGGGCTTCATCTTTTCCTTTTGTGGCAAGAAGGCCTGCAAATAAAGGAACAAAGGAGGCATTAAAGGCACCTTCCGCAAAAAGCCGACGAAAAAATGAAGGAACTTTAATCGCAATAACAAGAGCATCCGCTGCAGGTCCCGCGCCGAGAAATGACGCTGTGAGCACTTCTCGCAAAAAACCAACAATGCGACTACCGATTGTATACCCGCCCACAGTTGTAATAGATCTGACAAGATTCATGAATAATTACTCACGCAAAAATTAAAATCAGTATTTGTTTTTAAAAAATATTTATACAAGATGCAAGTCTTTCAAGAATAAGTGTGCTTTGTTAAAAGTTTTTGAAGATCCTTCAACTGAAATGCTCCTACGAGCCAAGTTGCCATAAGGTAGCTCATAAATCCTCCCCCAATCCATAAAGTAATGACACAGGCACGCATCAACAATCTTTCTGGGAAAGGCATCATAAATTGAAAACCATAACAACAGAGGCCCATAAATAAAGACGCCAACAGAAGACGTGGCACCACTTTTTTAAGTCTCGTATCAAAGATCATCCATTGCTTAATAAGCAGGAGAGTCCCTAAAGCTGCCGCATTAAACCATGCGGCACAAGCTGTTGCTAAGGCAAGTCCTACATAGCTGAAAGGTCCAATAAGTAGAAAATTCAATATAAAATTAAGGGCAACCGCTCCAATTGCTATTTTCATGGGAGTTTTTGTATCTTGGCGTGCAAAGAACTGGGTGCTTAAAATTTTGACTAAAACATAAGCCGGCAGGCCTAAAGAAAAGGCGGCAAGGGTCATTCCTGTCGCATGGCTATCTTCCAGAGAAAAGGCGCCGCGCTCAAACAAAAAGGTGACTATTGGCTTTCCTAAAATAATTAATCCTACGGCTGCAGGTAACGTGATGGTTAGAGCAAATTCGATGGCCCGATTCTGTCTGTGATGGGCCTCTTCCATCTTTCCGGCCGTAATGTGTTTGGAAAGTTCGGGAAGAAGAGCTGTACTGATGGCAATACCAATGACCCCCAAAGGAAGTTGATTGAGCCGATCCGCATAAAAAAGATAGGAAACTGACCCAGTTGGCAGCCAAGAGGCAAAGATCATGTCCATAAATAAATTGACTTGGACAACCCCGGCACTGATGGCTCCTGGGATCCCCAAACGAATAAGAGACTTGGCCTCTGGCGTTAATTTAGGAAGAACAACTTTAACGCCCATTTTTTGAAAATGGCAGGAAACCCACAACCACCCTAATTGCAATATACCGGCAATGAAAACGGCCCAAGCCAGCCCTTTTCCAGGAGAAATCCATTCCAATAAAGCCATAAGAAGGGCTGCAATCATTGTTAAATTTAAAATGATGGGCGTCCCCGCGGGGGCTGCAAACTTTCCCATGGAATTTAAAATACCGCTTAAAAGAGAGGCGAGAGAGATAAACAAAATATAAGGAAAAGTGATACGCGAGAGGGTCACAGCTAAATCAAACCGTTCGGGTGTAGATTCAAACCCAGGGGCAAACAAAAAAACAGCCGTCGGCATAAAATGTTCAATAAGGAGGACAAATCCCGTCAGTGTAAACAAAAGGAGGGCAAAAATCTTCTCTCCATAAAGCCGCGCTGCCATAGGGCCTGAAGAGACAAGAATCCCTGAGAAGAGGGGAACAAAGGCCGCATTAAACGCTCCCTCTGCAAAAAAACGACGAAAAAAATTAGGGAGTTTAAAAGCTACAAAAAAAGCATCCGTGATACCGCTCACCCCCAAAATACCCGCAATAAGGGCATCTCGAACAAACCCAGTTAGGCGGCTTGCAAAAGTGAATCCCCCCACGGTAGCTATGGACTTGTAGAAGCTCATATATGTCTCTCGTTTGTTGCGCTCAAGATATAAGCCTTCGAAAGGGGCGTCAATCGGATTTTCGTTACCTTTTCGAGCTTGACGAAATATTAACTTCTTTATGCAATTATGGAGCCGATAAAAAAATTAAGGAAATTTAATATGCAAACCAAGCTTTTGCAGATCTTATTGATCACTGCCATACTGAGCCCAAGTGTGGTGCTGGCGTGTAAAGACAACGATGGGATGTGCAAAGTGAATTCGGATTGCTGCTCAAACTATTGTTCCAACGAAGGGCTATGCAATAATCCTCCACTTTAGGACGCGCGTAGGTGAGCTTTTGTGTGAGCCCTCACTGAGCCAGTGAGACCGCTTTCGAGGCTGTTCAGAAATCGCATGTTTTAATAGATCCTGAGTCCCTTTCGCTACGCTCAAGGTCTCAGGATGACAATCCTTTGTTTTTATTAAAAAAATGTGTCATTCTGAGCTCCCTCGCAAAGCGAGGGGGACTCAGAATCTCATTTCCATAATATATTTCAAACAGTCGCCTTCGCAAGTGGCGTCAATCGGATTTTCGTTACCTTTTCGAGCTTGTCGAAATATTAACTTCTTTATGCAATGATGGAGCCGATAAAAAAAATTAAGGAGACTTAATATGCAAAATAAGCTTTTGCAGACCTTATTGATCACTGCCATACTGAGCCCAAGTGTGGTGCTGGGGCAGCCTGTCTGTCCTCCAGATGCGACATGCTATGGCCCAGGAATAAATAGCCTCAAAGCAGAATATGGATGCACTGACACTCAGTGCCTTACTGGTCCGCCTAATGGGTTGGTATGCTGCAATCCACCAAGCAAGGACTTGAAACAATCTAAATAGGTTCCCTTACTGAGCCAGTGATACCAATTCTTCCAAGATTTGGCGTGTACCTGTAAGGCGCGCTGCGGCTGTATCAAGAGAGCGGATATAGACGATCTTCTGGTCGGGGCGGATTTTGGCCGTCCCTTTTTGATTGGTGATATATTCAATAAGTAAAGCGGGGTTCTTAAAAACGTTCTGATGAAAGCTTACGAGAACTCCTTTGGGGCCGCTTTCAATTTTTTCAATATTGGCTTGACGCGAGAGGGATTTAAGATAGATCACTTCGAGAAGATTTTTGACCTCTTCGGGCAACGGACCAAATCGATCCACTAATTCAATAGCGAACTGATCAATTTCTTCCCGTGTACTTAATCCACTTAAACGCTTATATAAACTCAAGCGAAGCCCTAAATCGGCGACATAGGTTTCAGGAATCAGGACAGAAAGCCCTACACTGATTTGAGGTGTCCATTCGGCAGAGACAAAGGTCTCTCCTTCTTTCTCGGCCTTTAAGGCTGCAATCGCTTCTTCAAGCATATGTTGGTAAAGCTCAATCCCCACCTCACGGATATGGCCCGATTGTTCTTCTCCCACCAGATTTCCAGCGCCGCGAATATCCATATCGTGGCTGGCCAACGTAAATCCAGCACCTAGAGTATCCAAGGATTGGATGACCTCTAAACGCTTTTGAGCCTCAAGAGAAAGAACTTGGGCTGCGGGATAGGTCAGGTAAGCATAGCCTCTTACCTTTCCGCGCCCAATCCGGCCGCGTAATTGGTAGAGTTGGGCCAGGCCAAAGAGATCAGCTCTGTGAATAATCATTGTATTGGCCCTTGTCACGTCAATTCCTGACTCGACGATGTTGGTGCTTAATAGCACATCAAAAGCGCCGTCATAAAAATCGGTCATAACGCTTTCAAGAACAGTAGGGGACATCTGTCCATGGGCAATGGCAAATTTGATTTCTGGCACAAATTCACGAAGCCGCTCAGCGACTTTATCGATGTCAGAAATGCGAGGACATACATAAAAGCTTTGACCGCCGCGGAATTGCTCCCGCAGAAGTGCTTCCCTCATCACCATAGCATCAAAAGGTAACACAAAGGTACGCACCGCCATCCGGTCAAGGGGGGGCGTTGTGATTAAACTCATTTCTCGCACTCCTGAAAGGGCCATTTGGAGAGTGCGCGGGATAGGTGTTGCCGTTAAGGTTAAGACGTGGAGGTTAGCTTTAAAGTTCTTGAGTCTTTCCTTTTGTGACACACCAAAATGTTGTTCCTCATCTACGATGAGGAGCCCTAAATCATGAAACTCGATCGATTTTGATAAAAGAGCGTGGGTTCCAATGATGATTTGGACGTCTCCTGCTTTGAGTTGCTCTCGAATCAAACGGGCTTCCTTTGGCTTGACGAGTCGGGAGAGCTGGGCCACTTTTAAGCCCGTGTCCCTAAACCTGGATACAAATGATTGATAGTGCTGGCGGGCGAGAAGGGTTGTGGGAACAATAACAGCGACTTGCTTGCCACTTGAAGCAGCTACAAAAGCGGCCCTAAGCGCAACTTCCGTTTTTCCAAAACCCACATCTCCACAAATGAGGCGATCCATGGGTCTTCCCACGGTGAAGTCATTGAGGACATCCTCAATAGCAACAAGTTGATCATCGGTTTCAGGATAAGGAAAACGTGCCACGAATTCCTCATAAAAGCCTTCTGTCTTTTGGAGAATATCTCCTTTTTGGAGGGTGCGAGTTGCGGCAATTTTTAAAAGATAATCCGCAACTTCCTTGAGTCGTTTTTTAACTCGCGCTTTGCGGGCTTGCCACGCCACTCCTCCCAATTTATCCAAAGAGGCAATGGCATCGGAGCCCCCATAACGGGAAATAACCTCGATATTTTCGACAGGAACAAAAAGTTTATCGCCACCTTCATACATGATTTCAAGACAATCATGGGGGGCGTCCCCTACTTTGAGGGTTTGAAGCCCTTTGTAGCGGCCAATGCCATGCTCCACATGAACTACAAGATCATCAATTTGAAGACTGGAGGCTTCTAAAATAAAGAGATCGCTGCGTTTTTTCTGTTTGTGAGGATGGCCCATCCTCTCTCCCAAAATATCCTCCTCCGTGAGCACAAGAAGACCAGGAGCTTCAAACCCCTTATCCATTTCAAGCACAGCCAGGGCAGGGGTGGGTTCTTTGAAAACATTAGAAAAAGCTTCAATTCGTCTAAAGGGCTCGAAACCATGTTCCTCGAGAATGTGAGATAATCGCTCAGCTGATCCATGGGTCACTGCCATCAATAGAATCTGCTTTCCTTCCTTTTGATAGGTTTGCAGGGTTTCTACAACGGAGGTGTACATATTTTCGGTTGATGTTCTCGTGCCCGCGAAAGACGGTGCTTTTTTCCCAGCGGCATTTACTACATTCCCGCTAAAGTTGGGATGATCGAAGGGGGTAAATATTATTTTTTGGGAAGCAGGGAGGGCTTTTTTCCAAGATTCTTTTAAGTCATACAAAGCTTCAGGAGGAAGAGGGTGATAAGGAATCCCGTGCTTTTCCAAGGATTCAAACTGAAGGCGTGTCTGATAATGATCTTTGACTTGTTCAATAAAGATATTTCCTGCATCTTCAATATGATCATCAAGGCAAAAAAAGGCTCCCGAAACATAATCCAACAGGGAAGATAAATGCTCATAAAATAAAGGCAACCAGTGTTCATAGCCTGCATAGGGTCGGCCTTCAGAAATAGCTGTATAGAGAGGATCGGTTGATTCAGCAGAGCCAAAAGCGGCGCGATAGCCTTTGCGAAAACGTTCAATTGTTTCCTGGGTTAAATTAATTTCCCCCATGGGCTTAAGTACCAAATTTTCCGCTTTTCCCGTACTAATTTGTGAAAGAGGATCAAATGTGCGCAGGCTTTCCAATGTTGATCCAAAAAAATCCAGACGAAATGGCAGAGAATATCCGGGAGGAAATAAATCAAGAAGACCCCCTCGAATGGCATACTCCCCCCACTCCCGAACACTCTCACGACGCACATACCCATTTTTTTGGAGAAAATCCAGAAAGAGAGCATGATCTACTTCTTGACCGGCTTTTAAATTCCATAACCTTCCGTGAAAAGCCTCTTTTGGGGGGACTCTTTGCAATAAAGCTTGCATGGAGGTGATGAGAAAATAGCTTTCACTGTTGGTGCTTAAGGTTGTTAAAGCATGAAGACGCTGAGCTTGGATATCTGGATGGGGGGAACTTCGATCATAGGGCAAACAATCCCAACCGGGGAAAAAGAGGATTTCTTTCCCTGGGTTAAAGAATGCCAGCTGATTACGGAGCCGCAAAGCTCGTCCTTCATCTCGAGCAATGAAAACGAGTTTTTTCTGTTTTTGAGAAAGTTCAGCCAAAAGAAGGGTATCATACCCATCTAAAACATGGGTTAGCAGGGCTGGCGCTTGAAAGGGGGGTAGAAAATTCATAATACTTTTTTAAAGCGATGCAACTCATTTACAAGAGATTTTGACACTCCTTCTGGAAGGGGTCCATTATCAAAAAATAAGGAATAAAGGGTTTGATCAGGAAAGGAAAGAAGAAATTCAAAAGTTTCGAGCTCTGCTTGCTCCATTGAGAGGACCTTTTTTCCAAATTCCCCCAATAGCAGATCCATCTCCCGCATTCCCCGATGCTGGCTTTGGTAGAGCAGGCGCTTTCTATAAATTGATAGATTTTCCATTCCATCTTTTTGCATACTTTAGGAATGGCGGGAAGTCCACTTGAAATTATCTGCCAATTTGAATATACTAAATTCAATTTGGAAGGTTTTTATGTATCTTAAACGTCATATTGAAGAAAAACTGCGCGAGTATGGCACCTTTTCTAAGATCGTCCTTGTCCTGGGTGCAAGGCAAGTTGGGAAATCTACGCTGTTAAAAAATGTATACCCAAATTTTCCTTCCTTTACGTTTGATGCATATCTAGATCCCTTCGAAGTTCGGCAAGACCCAGACTTATTTTTAAAGCAGATAGAAAGCCCCATTATTTTGGATGAGGTTCAATATGTCCCTGAACTTCTTTCTGCCATAAAACGATATGTAGATACAAAACCTCAAACGGGGCAGTTTTTTCTCACAGGCTCTCAAAACTTTGCGGTTTTGAAAAATTTATCTGAAACTATGGCTGGAAGAGTCTCTATTTTAACCCTTCATCCCATGACACTTCATGAAAGATTTGAATATCCCAACCAACATTGGCTGCCGGCTCTTCTCCAGAGCCCTGCAACTCTTCCACAAGTATGCAAATCCGTCATTCCTAACGTTATGTTATGGCAAACCTTATGGCAAGGGGGCTTTCCGGGTTTACTTTCTATTCCTTCAAAGCATATGCAAGGGGCATTACAATCATATATTGATACTTACGCTGAGCGGGATATTCGTCTTTTAGAAAATGTCCATGATTTAGGGGATTTTAAACGTTTTATGAGTCTTCTCACCGCCATCACCGCGCAAGAAGTCAATGAATCGCAACTTGGGCGTGATATTGGTCTGAGTCACACAACTGCGCGGCGCTGGATTTCTCTCTTTAATGCTTCTTATCAATGGATTGAGGTCCCTCCCTATCATGGAAATACCCTGAAGCGCCTTTCGAAAAAAAGGAAAGGATATATAGCTGATACGGGGATAGCTTCCCTTTTATTGAAACTTTCTTCCCCTGAAACTGTTGGTAGTTCTCCTCATTTTGGTGCTTTGTTTGAAAGTTACATTATACAACAAATTATGGCCGTAGCTGCGAGTGGCTCCCTTATGCCTAATTTCTATCATTGGCGCACAAAGAGTGGGGCTGAAGTCGATCTTATCCTTGAACAAGATAACCGTATGATTCCCATAGAAATTAAAGCACGTAGTTATGTTGGCAAAAATGATGCGCGTGGCCTCCATGCCTTTCGAGAGGCCTACCCAAAATTAAATGTTGATTATGGCGTAATTATATATGCCGGGGATCGATGTTATCAGGTTGATGAGAAAACGATTGCATTGCCTTACCATGCTCTCGCGTCAAAAAAAGAACACATTCAATAGAGAAATGCCTGCTAAACAAAGCGCTATGAAGACAGCTGAAGAAGCGGCATCTTTTGAAAATCTGATCAAGGGGTCCTGTTGTTGAGTTCGTGCATCATTTGCCTTTTCAAGGGATGTATTGAGTAATTCTATAATGAGAACAAGTGCAAAGGAAAAAAGAACAAACATTTTAGACGCTTTGTCGGCTTGAATAAATACAACAAAAGGTGCTATTAGAATAGAGAGAATGACTTCTAAACGAAAGGCCTGCTCGCTTTTCCAAGTTAAAATCAGTCCATTGAGAGAATTGAGGAGAGCCTCTATTATTTTAGTCATATCCTGTCTTATTTCACGTTCATACGAATACGGTAACGCAAACTTACCTCATCTTGAGGCGGAATATCTATCGTCCATGTAATTCTTTTCTCCTCTTCTTCATGAGGGTGGGTTTCTCTTAAAATTACCCATTCTCCTAAAACGTCTTGGAAAATGGTGACTTCCTTAGTTGTATCCGTGGTATTCTTTAAATCCAACCGATATCCTGATTCCACCACGTTGCTGCCCAATTTCCGATAGTCCGTCTGGCGCATTTCTGTTATGATTTCTTTTGTGCTGCCCACTCTTATACTTAAAGATTGATCAATGGGGGTGAGGGGTGACTTATTTTCGCCAATATAAAGAAGAGACCCATCTCCATTGCGCTGAAAGACTTGCATGTTACCTTCTGGAAAAACAACACCAAGGCCTTGAGCCTTTGTATTTTTGACAGATAACCATGTTTCAGCCTTTGGCTTCATTACCAGACCTTCTTCGTTAACTGTAATATCATTCTTCGGATAAATTCTGTAACTTCGAATAGGTGTAAGATTTGCAGCTGAAAACCACATAAGATTCTTCACCGCTTTGTCAGGAAGGCTGGTGAGTCGTTCCACATCATAAAAAAAGCCCTTTTGCTGAGCGATACGAAAGTGCCCCTTTTTAATATCCACACGGCTATTGTTATGAATCACAATCCAGCTGTTTAAATCAAGATGCGCTCCATCAACCCCTACAATAATTGTGTACCCTGCATACCAAGAAAAACCTTTTGCAAGGTAGCCCATATCGAATTGATATTCTCCAGCCTTAGAATTCAAAAGCTTCAGGGTAATCATAGGCTCAGAAACCAAAGTATATGGGAGATGAGGATAGGCTATACGATTTTTATTAACTGAGAAAATTGTTCCTTGAGAGCTAACAATCGCATCTTCCCCATCAAGAGAGAGAAGGGTTCCTGTAACGGGTACAGGACGGGATGAGAGAGGAAGAATATTAATAGCTTCTCCAATGGAGTGCTCAAGCAATTTCTCTCGGGTAATGTCAGGACTTTGATAATTATATTCTAGAACTTTAATTGAGGAAGAAGGAGGAATAAGTTGAAAAAGAAAGCTATTCATAAGAATGGATGCGGGGACATCCTTGATTAACAGTTTATTAGAGCCTTCCGTTAGCCAAGCTTTTCTCCTTTCCTTAATCAACGCCATATCTTGAGGATATAAGGTAACATTCACTTCAAGTTGTGTTGATTGAGAGACATCTTGAACGACTGCCTTTGCCGAAGACGTCAGAAAAAGAAATCCAATAACGAAAACGTATCTCATGGTTACCCCACTTTTTTCAATTCAAGAGATTGCAGTTCTCTGGGCGTTTGGTCAAGAGGTTCAAGGTCAGTAATTTCAGCGGCTTGCGACGTTGACCCCAGCTCTTTAAATTTTCGTGCGCTTGAAAGCACACGATGTTCAAGGCTTCCTACCGTTTGATTATAGGATTGAACAGCGCTCCCTAAATTTTTTCCCAAACGCGCAAAATGATCGGACATATCTGAAAGACGTTTATAAAGCTCGCGGCCAAGATCGCTGATCTCCTTGGCATTTTCAGCAAGTTGTTCGTGACGCCATCCATAAGCCACTGCCCTTAAAAGGGCAATAAGGGTTGTAGGAGTTGCAAGGATGATACGCTCCTCAACGCCAGCTTCGATAAGGCTGGGATCTTGCTCTAAGGCAGCACTGAAAAAGGTTTCTCCGGGCAAAAATAAAACAACGAAGTCAGGAGCGGGTTGGAATTGCTCATAATAGGATCGTTTGGCAAGAGCTCTGATATGGGTCCGTACTTGACGTGCGTGATCTTTTAATTTCTCTTTGCGCACATCCTCATCTTTGGTTTCTAAGGCTTCAAGATAGGCTGCTAAAGGCGCTTTCGCATCCACAATAATTTTTTTGTTACCGGGAAGATTAATAATAAGATCGGGTCTGAGTCTCCCCTCATTTTCTGAAGAGGTGACTTGTTCTTCAAAATCACAGTAATTCAGCATACCTGCCATCTCAACAACACGCCTTAACTGCATTTCTCCCCATCGTCCCCTTACCGAAGGCGTTTTCAAGGCATTAACCAAATTTGAGGTTTCAGATTTAAGTTGATTTTGACTGACTAGAAGCTCGCTCACTTGATGTTTCAGAACCGCATAAGCGCTCATCCTTGATTTCTCAAGCTCAACTATTTTTTTATCAACAGTTTGAAGAGATTCGGCCACCGGTTTTACAAGGTCTGCAATCGCTTTTTGTCGGCTGGAAAGATCAACTTTAGAGGACTCTTGAAATTTTTCTAAGGTCGCTGTTGCCAATTCTAAAAAAGATTTATTCGTTAAAGAAAGTGCCTCAGAAGAGATCACCTTGAATTTATCTTCCCACTGTTTTTGAATATTTTCCAAAAGACTTAATTTATCTTTATTTTCTTTTTCCGTGCGTTGAAGCTCTATCCGTAATTCAGCATTTTTCTCTCCCAGCATCCGGAGCTCCTCATCTTTGCGAATCAACAGTTCTTCAAGACTGGGAAGACGGTTAGCTCTTTCCTGATAAAGAGTTTTTTCTTCATTGAGATACGAAATTTTCTTTTGAAAGTATATTAATAGGGAGAGTCCAAGGAGGAGAAATCCTATAAGAGTTACTAAGATAAGACTCAATTCAGTCATAAGCAGGCCCACTCGTTATCGTTAAGAAAAAAGTTCATTAATTATGATAATTCTTCTGGCGTCTTTAACCAACTTGTTTTATGAGATTAATCATGCGCAATTTAATTTTGGTTATAACATAGGTTGAGGAGGAACACATGGCAAATATAGAACTCGTTTTTCAAGCATGTGCGGGTTTAGTATTATTCATTTTCCTAGCCTGGGTTTTCAGTGAAAATAGAAAACAAGTCAATTTTAAAAGTGTCTTCCTAGGACTTGCCATTCAAATCCTTCTCGCCGTTGTTGTCACAAAATTTGGCTTTGTACGTTCAGGCTTTCTCTGGATTGGAGAAGGTGTCATGGCGCTTAAGGACGCCACCGTTGCTGGTACAAGCTTTGTTTTCGGCTATTTAGGAGGAGGCGACGCTCCCTACTCTGCAAAGGAAGGGTCAAATAGCTTTATCTTCGCTTTCCAAGCGTTACCCATGGTTATCGTTATTAGTGCTCTTGCTATGCTTTTGTTCCATTGGCGTATTTTGCCTTTCATTGTGAGGCTTTTTTCAGGTGTTTTCCAAAAAGGCCTTGGAATTGGTGGTGCCCTTGGGGTTTGTGCGGCGGCTAAAATCTTTTTAGGACAAACGGAAGCCCCTCTTCTTGTTAGGCCTTATCTTGGAAAATTTACCAGAAGCGAGCTTTTCACTGTTATGACTGCAGGTATGGCGACAACATCCATCTCTATTATGGTTCTTTATGCCATGATTTTAGAAGGTACTATTCCTGATCCCATTGCTCACATCCTCACAGCTTCTATTATCAGTATTCCTGCAGCGATTACCATCTCACGGATTCTCATCCCCCAAGTGGGAGAAGATACCTCTGGTCATCTTGTAGTGCCCTATCAGTTCTCTGGATCTATGGAAGCTATTACCCAAGGAACCTCTGATGGGATGCGTCTTTATATTAATATCTTAGCTATGTTGATCGTTTTTCTTGCGATTGTGGCCCTTGCCAATTCTCTGCTAGGCCTTCTTCCCGCTATTGATGGAGAAGCTATGAGTTTGCAGCTCCTTCTAGGTTACATTTTAGCCCCTCTCGCTTGGTTTATCGGAATTCCTTGGAGTGAGGCTATTCCTGCAGGCGCCCTTTTAGGAAAGAAGACAATTCTTAATGAAATTGTGGCTTTCGTGGGCCTTGCAGCCCTTCCTGCGGGTGTTTTGAGTGTGAAAAGCGGTATCATTATGACTTATGCCCTTGCTGGCTTTGCTAACTTGAGCAGTATCGGCATTCAGATTGGGGGCATTGGCACTATGGTTCCTGAGCGAAAGCAAGAAATCATCTCCCTAGGGATCAAAGCTCTCATCGCTGGAACGATTGCCAGCTGTATGAGTGCCGCAATTATAGGCATTTTGTATAGCATTGGGTAAGGTTCTTCTTATTGTAGGGCCCACAGCAAGTGGAAAGTCTGAACTTGCCCTCAACAAAGGCAAAGCTTTAGATGGCGTCATTATCAATGGAGATAGCCTTCAAGTTTATCGCGGCCTTGAAATTCTAACAGCCCAGCCTTCTCTTCGAGAGTGCCAAGAAGTGCGCCACCATCTTTACGGCTTTCTTGATCCTAGCCAAACCTTCTCCGTTGGAAAGTGGCTTCCTTTAGTAACGTCTGAAATTGAGACGGCTTTAAAAAACAATAAGCTCCCTATCGTTGTGGGGGGAACGGGGCTTTACCTTAAATCCTTAAGAGACGGCATTTCAATGATCCCCTCCATCGATCCACAAATTCGAAAGCAACTGAAAGACTCTCAAGAAGAGAACTATGCTGAGCTCAAGAAAGTCGATCCCCTCCTTGCAGAGCGTCTTTCTCCTCAAGATCGTCAAAGGACACAAAGAGGTCTTGAAGTTTTTTATGGTACAGGAAAACCTCTCAGTTTTTGGCAAACTCAAAAACCATTGCCTTCTGCTTACGAATTTGAAATCTGTCTTCTGATGCCAAATAAAAAGGAACTTGAGGCTCGCATTACCTTGCGTTTGCATAAGATGCTGGAAGGAGGTGTTTTGGATGAAATTTCCCGTCTCCGATTATCTTCTCTCTCTTCCCAAGCAAGAAAAGCCATCGGATTTCAAGAATTTGAATCTTATTTAAAGGGAGAAATTTCTTTTGAAGAGGCTTTTGAGTTGACTTTGATTCACACCCGTCAATATGCCAAACGGCAGTTAACATGGTTTCGTCATCAATTCAAAAAAACATAAGACCTTGTTTACAAATTCGCTGGGAACAGCCTATGATTCACAGAAAAATTAAAAGACACATTTTATGAAAATGAATTGGGATAAACTTCGTATTTTTTATACGGTAGCGTCAGCGGGAAGCTTTACCAAAGCTACCCTTAGCCTCAATATTAGCCAATCAGCAATCAGCCGCCAAATACATATTCTTGAGGAAGAATTAGGCCTTAAGCTTTTTAAACGGGTGGCTCGTGGCTTAGTTTTAACCGAAAATGGTGAAATGCTTTATGGGATCGTCGCAAAAGTCTTTGCAAAGATTTCATCGGCTCAAAGTGAGATTGAAGAGCTCAAAAATTATACGCGTGGCCCTCTCCGCATTGCAGCTACTATCGCTTTTGGCTCCCTATGGTTAGCAGAGCGTATCCAAAAATTTATAGATTTATATCCCGACATTGAAGTCAGTATTTTTTTGAGGGATGATGAAATTGATCTCAATCTTCGTGAGGCCGATGTGTGGATCACCCCTGTGCTTCCCACCTACTCGGATATGATTCACTCACCTCCTTTTCCCTTTCCTTTCCATGTATATGCAAGTAAATCCTACCTTAAAAAGTATGGAACTCCTCAAAAACCAGAGGATTTGGATCACCATCAACTCATTGTTTTTGGAAGAGAAAAGCCCCACGTTTACGGGAACCTCAATTGGCTTTTAACGGTTAAGGCTCAATCACGTAGAAGGCCCTACCTCGTTTTAAACAATCTTCAAGCCATCCATGAAGCGACAAGCGCAGGTCTTGGAATTTCAGCTCTTCAAAAATATGTTGTTAAAAATGATCCTGAGTTAGTGGAAATCCTTCCCCATCTTCCCAAAGTTGTTTTAAATCAGTATGCTGTGTATCCTTCCCACTTGAAAACAATTAAGCGGGTACAAGTCTTCATTGATTTTCTGACTCAAGAAACGCAAAGGGAAGAAGTTTAAAATCATGCGCCATCATTTTAGTCTCAAAGGACCCCTTGCCCTTCTTCCTATTGCTTTCTTCTTAACCATTTTTATTGGAAGTGGGGTTTACTATACCTTACAAGGGGCTGAACTTGCTTTTTATAAGGTTTCCGCAAGCGTTGCCATCCTTCCGGCTCTTGTTTTGGCTGTTTTTCTTGGGCGTGAATCACTTTCCAATAATATTTCTATTTTTTTAGAAGGCGTGCGTGAAAAAAATATCATTACCATGTGTATGATTTACTTGCTTGCAGGGGCCTATACGGAAGTTCTTAAGGGTATTGGTGGCGTTGAAGCTACGGTTCAATTTGCCCTTCAATTTGTTCCTCAAGAAGCAACCCTTGCCGGCGTTTTTGTTATTGGCACTTTTGTCTCAACCTCTATGGGGACCTCTATGGGAACCATTGCCGCTATTGCTCCTATTGCGGTTGGAATTTCTCAGGCCTTAGGAATCAACCCGAGCCTTATGGCAGGGGCGGTGATTAGTGGAGCCATGTTTGGGGATAATCTCTCCATGATTTCTGATACCACTATTGCTGCAACCCAAATCCATGGATGCTCTTTGAGAGATAAGTTTAAGATTAACTTTCTTATTGCTCTCGGCCCTTTAATTTTGACACTTCTTCTTTATATTTTTTCTGCATCTGGTGAAGTTAAACCTCTACCGTCCAACACGCACGCGCCAGAGCTTATTTTTGCGTTTCCTTATATTTTTGTCCTTATCATTGCCCTTTTAGGAGTGAATGTTTTCATAGTCCTCTCCTCTGGTCTTATCTTGGGGAGTCTAATAGGCCTCTTCTTTTCCCCCTCTTATACAGGGCTAACGCTCGCAAAAAATATTTTTGAAGGCTATACCTCTATGAATGAGATTCTCATTCTCTCTCTCCTCATTGGTGGTTTGAGTGAGCTTGCAAAAGACCAAGGAGGGATCCGCTTTTTAGTAAAATCTATTGATAAACTTATTCAAAAATGGGGACGAAAAGCTCAAGGTTCTCGAATTGCAGAAAGTGCCATAAGCCTCCTTGTCAGCATTTGTGATTTTTGTACTGCCAATAACACAATTGCCATTATCTTGGCTGGAGAAGCCACCTTAGAAATTTCCCAGAAATACCATGTGCCTATGGCACGTACAGCCGCTCTTGTGACCATTTTTTCCTGTGTTTTTCAAGGTATCCTTCCTTATAGTGCCCAAGTCCTCTTGGCAGGCTCAATTGCTGGTGTCTCTCCCTTAAGCATCCTGCCTTATATCTATTATTGTTACTTCTTAGGTATAGGAGCCATTATTGCAATAATATTTCGTTGGCCTAAAGTAAAACTCTCTTAATTTAATATTAATCTATTTCTGTTATTCTATAATTATTAAAAAATACAATAAATAAATACTAAATCGGAGGTTAATACAATGAGAGTTAAAGAAATTATGTCAAAAGACGTTAAACTTATTCATCCCCATGCCCATCTTACTGATGCTGCAAAACTCATGCGTGAGAAAGACATTGGAATGATACCCGTCGGCGAAGATGATCGACTTGAAGGGGTTATCACGGATCGAGACATTATCATTCGTGCCCTCGCTCAAGGCAAAGCTTTGGAAGAGCTCACGGTTAGAGAAGTGATGACACCAAAATGTGAAACGTGTTTTGAGGAGGATACTCTTGAAGAGGCTTCTCGACATATGTCAAAAGATCAAATTCGCCGCCTTGCTGTTCTGGATAAGAGTAACCATGTCGTTGGTATTATTTCCTTAGGAGATCTTTCTGCAAAAGGATCAGATAAGGAAGCTGCAAGAGCTTTGCATTCTATCTCTGAAACAAAGCATTAATATCAATGTAAAAAAGGACGAACTTTAAGAGATTCGTCCTTTTTACGAATGGACGTATCTCGTGTTTCAAGATCGCTTTGATGCGGGAAAACAACTCGCAGATAAATTAAAAGTTTTTGCATCTCAAAATCCTCTTATTTTTGCTCTTCCTCGTGGGGGGGTGCCCGTTGCTTTTGTTGTTGCAAAAGCTTTAAAATCTCCTTTTCATGTTTTTGTTGCCCGAAAGATAGGTGTGCCCTGGCAACCAGAACTGGGTGTTGGGGCTGTTGCTCCTGGAGTCCAAGTTTTCAACAGAGAGTTACTTCAAGAACTCGATCTTAAAATTTCTGACCTTACAGAGATTATTAAGCGTGAAGAGCAAGAACTCAAAAGGCGTCTCAGTATTTATGGAGTTGAAGAAAATTTCGAAAAAATTAAGGGAAAGACAGTGATTCTTATTGATGATGGTCTTGCAACGGGTATCACTGCAGAGGCGGCTTTAAAAAGTTTAAAACAATGGGCCCCCAAAAAATTAATATTCGCCGTTCCTGTCGGCGTTCCTTCTACGGTAGAACACCTCAAAAAGAATGTTACAGAGCTTATTTGTTTGGAAATGCCTCCTCATCTTTATGCCATTGGCGCACATTATCTTGATTTTTCTCAAGTTTCCGATGAAGAAGTCATTGACCTCCTTAAAAAATCCCAATCGTAACTCTATATTTTTATATTCAATGCATTTTCAAGAAAATCTTGTCAGATGACCTTATTTTGCTTATCCTTTACTAAAATTCAAAGGAGCTTAAGATGAGATACATTGTCACAAGTTTGATTTTATCCATTCTATTTTTGGGGGAAGCGCATGCAGATAAAGCTAAGGCCGCTCCTAAGAATCCACTTCCTGAAATAAGTATGGGAAGTGCCAAAGCTCCTGTAATTGTCATCAATTATTCTTCTTTCACCTGTGCTCATTGTGCAAACTTTCACACGGATGTTCTCCCTGAAATTGATGAAAAGTATATAAAGCCCGGCAAAGTTCGCCTTATCTTTCGTGATTATCCCGGAGATCAGCTTAGTGTTCAAGCTCATCAATTGGCCTGGTGTCAAGGAGAGCTTAAATACTTGAATTTTTCAAAAACTTTCTATTCCTCTCAAGAGAAATGGTTGTCGGAAAAAGATCCTATTAAAGCATTAAAGAAAATTGTTCTGAAAAATGGGCTCACTGAAGAGCAGATTGATGCTTGTCTTAAAAACCAAGAACTTTTGGATAAAATTCTTCAGGTGCGTATTGATGGCCAAAAAAAGTATAAAATTACGGCAACTCCAACTATTATCATTAATGCAAAAATCTATCCACGTACTCTTACTTTCAAAGAGTTTCAAGAAGCTGTTGATCCTCTCCTGGAACCTAAGACTGATAAGGTAAACTTAAAAGATAAGGAAAGTTGATTCTCTTCTCTTTCTCTCTTATATAAAGACCAGTAGAGGAGTACAAAATGGCCATGTCTCGTGAAAAAATCATGGGGTTTCTTTTAGAAGCATTTCCTGATGCTCAGATCGATCTCAAAGACTTAGTGGGAGACAGTGACCATTTTGCTGTGACCATGACTTCAAAAGCATTTTTAGGAAAAACAAGGATCGAGCAACACAAAATGGTTTATGAGGCCCTCCAAGGGCACATGGGCACAACCTTACATGCCCTTTCTCTTAAAACTCAAGTTCCAAAGGAGTAATTGAATTATGTCTCAAACTTTTGACCAAATTCGGGAAGATATCTCTTCTCATGACGTTGTTTTATATATGAAAGGAAATGCTCAATTTCCCATGTGCGGTTTTTCAGCGGCTGTTGTCCAGATTTTAAATACACTGGATGTTAATTTTAAGGTTGTTGACGTTCTCAAAGACAGTGAGCTGCGAGAAGGCATCAAATCCTTTACCAATTGGCCAACAATTCCTCAGCTTTATGTTAAGGGTGAGTTCATTGGGGGATGTGATATCGTCCGTGAAATGTATGAAACAGGTGAGCTTCAAAAGCTTCTTACTGATAAAGGTATTTTAAAGGAATAAGAGTCCTCAGAAGTTCATTTTGACGACTTTTTTCAAAAGAGGTCGATGTCGGCATTCGTTGAGGTGTGAGCCGTAAAACCTAGTGAGTTTAACTCTCTCATAATGCGCTCAAGATGGGATTTTCCCCGTGTCTCCAACATGATTTCAATTTCAGCCATTTTTATGGGAACTTCATAAAGGAGACGCTGATGTTTAACCTCTAGTATATTTCCGTGATGCTTTGCAATGGCGCCAGCAATCTTTTCCAAGACACCAGGAATATCCTCAACGTCTAAACGCACAAGGGTTAAGCTCCCTTCACGGAGTTGCCCTCGCACCATAAGCGAGGAGAGAATCCGGCCATCAATGTTGCCGCCCGTAATAATAATACCTACATTTTTCTTTTTAAAGGGGGCTGAATTATGTAAAAGCGCTGCGATTCCAGCAGCTCCCGCTCCTTCAACAACAAGATTAGCTTTGCGGGCGAGGATATCTACCGCATGTTCGATCTCTTCTTCTGTGACAATTTCAATTCCTTGAAGCAAACCTTTCAAAATCTCTTGAGGGAGTTTTCCTGGGTGTTTAACAGCGATACCATCAGCGAGAGTGGCTTCACTTTCCTTTTTGTCTTTTGTTTTATAAAGGGCTTGAGACATGGAAGCATATCCCTCTACTTCAACCCCATAAATTTGAAGAGAGGGTTTGAAAAACTTTGCCGCAAGAGCAATTCCTGAGCAAAGGCCTCCTCCTCCAATGGGGACGATAAGAACGTCCAGTTCAGGATGATCTTCCAACATTTCACCGGCAATTGTGCTTTGACCCGTAATAAGCTCCGGATCATCGTAAGGATGGATAAGAACTAGCTTTTCTTTCCGCGCAATTTCTTGAGCTACAGAATTGGCTTCTTCAAAAGTCCTTCCTGCAAGGACGATGCGTGCTCCCCATTCTTCCGTATGTCCAATTTTAGTGGGAGGGGTATTTATTGGCATCACAATGGTTGCAGGAATATGTAAGGCTTGCGCATGAAAAGCGACGGCTTGAGCGTGATTACCTTTTGAGGCGGCAATAACTCCTTGGCGTCTTTCATGGCTTGAGAGTCCTGCTAACTTTATATACGCACCTCTTTCCTTAAAGGAGCCCGTTTCTTGAAAGTTTTCCAGTTTCAAAAAAATCTTTGTATTAAAAAGGCGTGAAAGGGTTGGTGAATAAATAGTAGGCGTTTTAAGGATGATGCCTCGAAGAAGAGCTTGAGCCCTTTGAATGTCTGTAAAGGTTGGTATCATTTTTTCTCCCTTAAGGAACCATAACCGTAAAGTTTCCTGGCTCGTCTATATGTATTAAACCTGCCCATATACACATAATTGTTGCTGTTTGATCGAGAGCAGGCCCTTCTGTTACAATCACATCAAGAGCCTCTGTGAGCCACGGGTCAACGATTAAGGGAACACAGGGCATAGGTGTGAGTACGCCAAAAGCTGCAATGGTAGCCGCTAAGACTTCGGGATTAGCAAGGGAGGTGCACATACCAAAAGGAAAAATATTTACCATGGGAATCATGTCTGTAACGTTTCCCATCAGCATGGTTTCTGCAGTTACTGTCCGATCAGGAAGAACCGTTAAAGGTGTTGGGGCAATTCCAAAAATACATTGGATAAGGGAAAGTTCCCCAACGACCGCAAGACTCATCTTTCAATGCCTGTTGATATAGGATTTCCGTTCTGGTCAAAAAATTGCGGTTTACGGACAAGCCTTCCACGATCAAAGACTATGAGTTGATGAATGTGTCCATTTTCATGAAAGATGCGGAACTCTCCTTCCTTTCTTCCTTCCCGATATAGACCTGTTTCCAAAAGAGCTCCACTAGGATAATAGGTAAGCATTGGCCCCTCTAAGACGCCATTTTGATAATGGAGAATTCGTCTCACGCGGCCTTGAGAATCATAGGCAATAGACGTCCCATTCTTCTTACCATCTTCGTATTGAATGCGGGCGCGTAACATTCCTGCATCATCGTAAATAACGCTTTCTCCATGCTGCTTCCCTTCATTAAAGGTTGTATGCATTGCCAAAGTTCCGTTTTTATAAAACTCGGCAAGCCCATGGGCCGTTCCCTTTTTATAGCGAAGATTCTCCCTCAATCTTTGAGAACTATCATATCGCCGCGCTTCTCCATGTAGCACTCCCGCTTCAAAAGGTAGGTGAGCTACAAGTTTGCCTTCCTCATTATAATGTTCTTCAATCCCATGAAATTTGCCTTCAATCTTTTCGCCCAAAACTTTCTTTGTGGCTGACTTTGCTTCCTCCTTCTTTTCAAGGAGTTGGTTTTGAGACTCTTCAGCTTCTAAAACTTGGTTTTCGTTTTCATTTTCTTCATTCATTGAGCTTATCCATTAAGTAAAATTGTCATCCCCGTCACATCAACTGAAGCTGTCGCTTTAATGTCCACAGCTCCTCCTCCTGAAATATTAACAGCTCCTCCTGCATCGACACTTGTATCTGAAGCAGACGTCAAGGAAGCTTCTGCTCCTGATTTTAAACTCATTGCTCCTCCCGACGAAATGCTAACAGCCTCTCCTGCATCGACAGTTGTATCTGAAGTAGATGTCAAGGCGATTTCTGCTCCTGATTTTAAATTGATACCTCCATCCGCACTCACATTAAAAGATCCTGAGCAAGTGTAAGTAACATTTCCTGTAATATTAAAAGAAACATCTCCTTGCGAACAAGTTACCGTTATGTTGCCTTCATTCAACTGAATAGAATAGTTACCTTTTATAATCTCCAATGATTTGTTTCCATTATTCAGTGTAAGGCTGTCATTTCCCTGATTTTCCCCCTGATTCTCTTCATTTTCTTCAGCTTGAGCCTGCAAAGTAATCGCCCGACTTCCTCCTACAAGGGTAATATTTTGGTCATTTTGAATATCAATATTAAAATCTTTCTGAGCATGGATATAAACTTCTTCTGAATATTGCTTATCTTCAAAGCGAAACTCATTATACCCAGGAGTTGCTTCTCCTTGAGAAGGGCTCGTTTGACTTTTTATGGTTGATTTTGTGGGGTCATCAGGTAAATAGGGGGGGGTATTCTCTCCGTTATAGACTGTTCCAATAACTAAGGGATTATCGGGATCCCCATCAATAAAAGAGACCACAACTTCTTGACCTACCCGGGGTGTGAATAAAGTCCCCCAATTTTGTCCTGCCCAAAGAGTTGCCACGCGAATCCAGCAAGAAGTGGTATCATCGTCTTGTGGTGAAGAATCCCAATGAAACTTAATCTTAATTCGGCCATACTGTTCCGTATAAATATCCGTCCCTTGTTGCCCTGTGACTACTGCTGTTTGTGTACTGTAAATAGAGGGACGAGGAGTGATTTGAGGTGCATTAAAGGTTTCCGTTGAAGGGAAAGCCTGAAATTGATTGTTATAAATAGGGTGTCCTTTTCCCTCAACAATACGGGCCTCATGAATCACTTCATAGAGTACATAATTAATATTTGCGTCAGTTCTAGGATGATTTTCTAAAGTAAAAGAATACCCTGCTAAAAAGAAGGGCACATAAGAGACTCCCTTCACCCTTTTTTGAGGAGCGTCTTCCGATTGTAATTTTACAGTTGTTAATGTATCCCCCAAAGTTTGTTCACCAAAGACTTCACGATAGCTGGTGAGGTTTCCCCCTCCTGCATCATCGGGGCCACTTGCTGATCCTTGCAAGGGAGTTTGAGGGGTAAGATAATTATAACTAATGAGTGCGTTACTGCTTGGGACAATTCTTTGCGTAATAGAACACGAACTTACCGTCATCATAAATGGCTCATGGGGTGGTGCTGAGTCCATAAAGCTGACGGTTGCTGCATTGTCGCAGGAAGAGGAAGTTTGGGAAGAGTCAGCAAGGACAAGCGTATGTCCACCCTCTGATTGTTGGAAATAATAAAATATTCCCACTTCTTCCATAAGGCGGGAAATAAAAGCGAAGTCCGTTTCATTATATTGAACACAAAACTCTCTCTGCGTCATACCTGCTGAAACAACATTATTGTTAAATGGAATCGAATTATTGTTCAAAATCTGCTCAATAATAGCCACAGTTGACATATTTTGAAAAATTTGACAATGAGCAGAAAAAGTGAGAAGCCAAACTTGTGGATACAAGACGGCACGATAAACGTTCCACATATTTAAAGGCTCAAAAGGAGTTGCCTGTTGTTCAAAAAACCCAACTATCCCATTAAAGGTTCGCTGTTCAGAACCCAATGTTAAGGAAACTGTTACCGACTGACCCATAAGGGTATTAAAATCAATGTCATTACTCTGCGCTGTCATAATTAGCGTATACTCAAAAAGACTTGAAAGCCTTTCAACGCCTTGAAAAAAATTGAGCTGAAAAGCATAATCTCCGGGAGCAGTGACGTTTAAAAAAATGTTTTCAGCTGAATCTGCCATATTTTTCTTTTTTGCTCTTCTTGTTATTAGAGAATGAATTTCCCAGAATACCCTTTGACCTACTGTAAATTCACCCTTCTAAAGGCGCAAGTGAAACTTTGAGAGAGCAAGCACAATTTGAGAAGTGAGAATTTTTATGATAATGAAATGTGTAGGAGTAGAGAATGAACATAAATAATAAAGAAAAATTAGCCTTAAAAGTGATAGATATTTGGCTTGATTATCGTTCTCGCTATAGCAATTTGCCTGGTTTTCAGGTCTGCATAAGGAAAGGAAATAAAGTTTTTTTTAGCAAAGCTTATGGATATGCTAACCTTCTCACGAAAAAGTCATTAACCACCAAGGATCTTTTTCATATTGCCTCCCAGTCGAAGACCTTTACGAGCTGTGCTATTTTGCAACTCGTAGAACAAGGAAAACTTAATCTTCATCAGCCAGCTTTGGATTTCCTTCCTGAACTCAAAAATCATAAGGATAAGCGCTTTAAACAGATAACAGTTCGAGACCTCTTGTCTCATCGTTCCGGCTTATTTCGCGATGGGATTGATTCTGAGTTTTGGGATCTTCAAAAACCCTTTCCTTCTAGAGAAAAACTTATTCAAGAAGTCCTCTCTTCAAACCTTATTTATGCTCCAAATGAATGTACTAAATATTCAAATATGGGGTTTTCATTGCTTGGGCTTGTTCTTGAAAATGCTTTGGGAATGTCATTCCAAAGCGCTATGGAGTCCTTAATTTTGAAAAAACTTAAGAATACCAGTATATTAACGGACTATTCAGACAAGAAAAAGGGGTCTTTTGCTGAGGGGCATTCAAGGCCATTTCTGGAACATAAGCGCCTCCCTTTCAAACATGTTCCTACCTTTGCCTTAGCGCCAGCCACAGGGTTTTGTGGGAATGCAGAAGAGACAAGCTTCTTCTTTGAGACATTATTTCTCGGAAAAGGATTATTGTCGCATGAAATGCAAAAAGAACTTTTATCCCTCAATTGGCTTGTCAAAAATGCGTCTCAAGAAAGATACGGTCTTGGTGTTCACTTTGATAAATTTCCAGATATGGAGCTTGTAGGGCATAGCGGGAGTTATCCTGGTTTTTCTACCAATACTGCTCATGCATTAGGAACAAATTATGTCATTAATTTTTTTCTGAATACGAATGAAATCATGCCTATGAGGGTTGTACGGTCAATTATTCAAATTTTCAATAAGATAGACTTAACGTTTACACCTGAGGAAGCCAAACAAGCTATAACGGGAGGTCCTTTGATGAACAGATGGAGGGGGATTTTTTTCGTCTTAGCAAAGAAAAAAGGTTTGTACTTTCCCCTAGAAAATTGGACGCCTGGGGAAGAAGCAATGGTTTTATCAAGTCAAAATGGGGAAGAGTTTTTATGTGATCAACAAATAGGATATGACAGCATCGGAGAAAAAATTACCTTCAAAAAAGATAAAGACGGAAATATCCTCTCGGCAAAATTGGGGAGTTATTCTTATGTGCTCGAAAAAACTTTTCTGAATAAACTCAAAGGGACGTTATTAACGTCCATTGAATGAGAGAAACCCTGTTCCACATTTTTCATATTTCACACTCTAGGAAATGAAACGTGAAACATCTGAGTCCCTCTTGCCGAAAAATAAATTAACCCTTATATATAAAGGAAATAGAAAAAGGAGATTTCTCTATGACTGATCGATCAAAGAATAAAACCATTTTAGGAGTTGAACGGACGACCCTTGCTTATAGTGAAGGACTCCGCGCCTATATGCTGAGTGTTTATAATTATATGGCTATGGGACTTGGCCTTACAGGAGGAGTTGCGTTATTAGTGACCTCATCTCCAGCTTTGCTGCAGGCGATTATGCCAATGATGTGGCTTTTCATTCTCGCACCCATAGGTCTTGTGTTTTTCTTAAGTTTTAAGATTAACACCATGAAATTTTCAACGGCACAAACCGTGTTCTGGCTTTATGCGGCTTTGAATGGTGTGGCTTTTTCCGTTCTTTTCTTGGCTTATACCTATGAAAGCATTGCGCGGGTGTTCTTTATTACAGCAGGAACCTTTGCTGCTATGAGCCTTTATGGATATACCACCAAGCGCGATTTAACGGCCATGGGATCCTTCCTCTTTATGGGACTCATTGGACTTTTCATTGCGATGATTGTGAATCTTTTTATGGCGAGCACGATGTTGCAATTCATCATTTCAGTTGCAGGTGTGTTGATTTTCACAGGTCTTACGGCCTATGACACTCAATCCATTAAAGAAGCTTACACAGAAGGAAGTTCTAGTGAAGTTGCTGGCAAGCGTGCTATCTTTGGAGCATTGCGCCTTTACTTAGATTTCATCAACTTGTTTGTTATGTTGCTTCGCCTTCTTGGTGATCGCCGTTAAAGAGGTGTACTGAAACTTACGAAAAAGCCTCCTTTTGGGGGCTTTTTTATTTCTCTCTCTTTTTTCTTTGGTAATTCATAAAACTAATGGGAATGGTGCAAATGTATAAAAAGGCTCCTAAGCTTAACGTATACCAAGGGGCACTAAAAAGCGCAGCGACAAAAAAAGCTACAAGGATAAGAAGATAGCGTACATAATGATGAGGAATGGGAACGTTTTTAATAAGAAATGTGGGGATGCGGCTGATAAGTAAAAGGCCACTTAGGAATAAGGTTAAAGCAAAAACAAGTGAATGAGCCTCAAAATTTTCCTCTAAAGCAAAGCTTAACATCAATGGAGACATAGCAACGAAAGCTCCTGCAGGTGCGGGAACCCCTACGGAAAATCGTTTTTCCCAGTCGGCAGAAGGAATGGAAATATTCGTATTAAAACGTGCTAAGCGCAGAGCCATACAGGTTGAAAAGAAAAGAGCAAGGGCCCATCCTATTCCTTTCCATAGATGAAGACTATAAAGATAAATCATGACAGCAGGGGCTACGCCAAAACTGATAAAATCAGAGAGAGAGTCAAGTTCAGCGCCAAAGGCACTATCAACGCGTAGAAAACGAGCTACCCGCCCATCCAAAGCATCGAGGATGGCTGCAATCAAAATCAGACTCACCGCCAATTCCCATCGTTCGCTAAGGGCAAAACGGATGGAAGTGAGTCCTGTACAAAGGGCTGTAATGGTGATGGCATTGGGGATGATGCGTACAAGGGGAGAAGGGGCTAATTTATCGTACACGTGTGTTTTTTTCATGAGCGATTTTCTCCTAAACGCTGAGGTGCTGTTGAATTCAGATCCGCCAGAATGGTTTCTCCTGCAATCATGCGTTGACCTTCAACGACAAGAGGATTGATGCCTTCAGGGAGGTAGATATCAACACGGCTTCCAAAACGAATGATACCAAAAACCGCGCCACTGTTGACCTCATCTCCTGCTCTAACGTCACAAAGGATGCGGCGGGCAATCAGACCTGCAATCTGAATGACAAGGACCTCTTGATGGTCAGGGGTTTCAATGAGAAGAGAGTTTCTCTCATTAAATTCGCTGGCTTTGTCTAAAGAAGCGTTAAAGAATTTACCGGGATAATAATGTACCCTCTTGATAATCCCATCAACGGGAATGCGGTTAACGTGGACATCAAAGACATTCAAAAAAATACTAATGCGGGTGAGGGGGGATTTTTTCCATTTAAGCTCTTTAGGAGGAAGAGCCTTTTCAATCTTGGTAATAATTCCATCTGCAGGGCTGATGACTAAGCCGTCTCCAAGAGGTGTGATGCGCCGTGGGTTGCGAAAAAAGTAAATGCACCATCCGGTGAGAAGAAGTCCAAGGAGACCCAAAAAATTAGAAAAGAGAAAAAGAATGAAGGTTACGCCTGCGAACAGAGCAATGAAGGGAAAGCCAGCTCGGTGAAGGGGAGCAAAAAAGGTCTCCATGTGTTCTCCTTATAAAAATCTATGGCATTTATAACGGTTTTGCGTAGAATTAGCTATCTTATTTCTGAGAAGGTAAAAAAAACAAATGAAAGAAATTCAAACCATTGGTGTTTATTGTAGTTCCTATGATTCGGTCAGTGATGTTTATAAAAAGGCAGCTGTTACCTTAGGGGAAGAATTGGCTAAGCGTAAAATCGCTCTTGTTTATGGGGGTGGCAATTTGGGTCTTATGGGACAACTTGCCAATACAACGATGAAAGAAGGTGGCCGCGTGATTGGCTATATGCCTGAGCATCTCAAGAATCTTGAAGAACCAAACTGGGACATTACGGAATTACACATGGTTGATTCCATGCATACACGCAAACGTTTGATGTTTGAACAGGCCGATGGTTTTTTTGTGTTACCAGGGGGTTTCGGAACTCTCGATGAGGCTTTTGAAATCATTACTTGGCGCCAGTTAGGACTTCATGAAAAGCCTGTTATTTTTATTAATATTAATGAATATTGGACCCCTCTCCAAGATTTGACAAAAAATATTTTTGAACAACGTTTTGCAAAATTGGATCACAAAAAGTATTTTCAATTCGCCCCTTCCATCCCGGAAGCATTTCAGATTCTTTTAAAAGTTAAAAAACCTACGACACATGAGCCGGTGGCTGAATGGGTCTAGGCTTGATTTCCCGGGATATCAAAACCGGTTTAAAAACAGGGATCAAAACAGAAAAACGGCAACTCCCCGTATGAGAAGTATATAAAGCATGAAAAAACCACGTTTTGTTCCGTTAAATACTACCCACCCTGGTGGTCCTGAGGTCCGGCTTTGTGATCATGAAGGATGTCAACATCCTGGAGAGTTCAGAGCGCCAAAGGATCCGCGCAACTTAAAGGACTTTTACTGGTTTTGTCTTGATCATATTCGAGACTACAATAAAAGCTGGGATTTTTATAAGGGGATGAGTCCTGAGGAGATTGAGAAAAGCCGTGTCTCCGACATAACGTGGAATCGCCCTTCCTGGCCCGTTGGGGGATGGCGTCTTCTTTTAGAAAAACTTAGCTCAACGGAAGGCCTAGATCCTTTTTTGCGAGCTGCTGCCATGCCACAAGCCGTTCCTAAAGAAGTCAAACGGGCTCTTAGTGTGCTCGACCTTTCTCTTCCTCTCACCCTAGAAGAGCTTAAAAAACAATACAAAAAGCTGGCGAAAAAGTACCATCCTGACCTGAATCCTGAGGATGCGAAGGCGGAAGAAAATCTGAAGAAGATTAATGAAGCGTATCAGATTCTAAAAAAGCAACTATTCTAATGGACATTTATTTGGTATCAACTTGAATCCAATGCAACTTAATGAGGTTATGATATGTCAAAATTTTTATATGTTTTTTTATTCTTAGCGGCCCCTTTTTTTAATTCTCCTGGTCATGCTATGGATGATGAATGGTTTGTGGATGGCGAATACGAGCATCAGGGAACCGTTTTCCCTCGTGCTGTGTGTACTTATAAAAAAGAAAAAAATCAGATGGGCTTCATAAAGCATTCTCCACAAAAAACTGGAATTTTAACTGCTGCAACTGTTGAGTTTATATCTCCGGACGCTGTTTTATATGATAAATATTTTGAGAGACAAACATCTGAATTGGCTATTCAGTCTTTCTATGTAACTCCCAATCCAACTAAACTTACTAAGGATTCAGAAGATCTAACTTCTTTGTCAACCGCGTGTTATGGATCTATTCCTATCAGAATCTCAACTGCAAAAA